>JACZXM010000145.1 GCA_022571615.1 Acidobacteriota bacterium
GGGCCACGGCGGGGCCTCGGGCTGGGCCGTGCGTCGGCGGGTCAGGCAGGATAAAAAGTAACCCCTCTCGCTTGCCTGTATGGGTAAATTTTCCCTCTGGCCGCGCAACCTGCGCCGAATACGCCAGTGGCACAGTCCTTGTTGGCCTGTCGATGAGACCGCCGCAACAGCGGGCCGCTATGACCGGGCCGCGTTCACATAACCCCTACCTCGGCCATGACCGAGGCGGGGGTCATTCGTTGGAAGCAGGATCTGTGCAGAGGCAGAGATGATAACTGGCGTAGTTCCCGTCAACGGCGAGCACCGGATGCGCTCTGTGCTGGTGGTCGAGGATAACCCGGCGATGCGTTCGCTCATGAAGCGTATGCTGAAAACCGCGTATGAGGTGGAGACCGCATCATGCGTGGATGAAGCGCTCAGGATGGCCCAGGAGAGGCTGTTTGACGCCCTGTTGCTGGATATTCATCTGGGCGAGACCCGCACTGGGATAGACCTGTTGCAGCTACTGCGCCAGATGCCGGCCTATCGGGAGGTACCTGCCGTGGCCTGCACCGCCTATATGGGCAAACGCGCGAGCGCACTGGAAGCGGGTTTTGACGAGTACGTTGAGAAGCCGTTTACCAAAACCCAGCTTCACGAAGCTCTTGCACGCGTTCTCAGTTCTTCGCGACGTCTGGTTGCAAGGGATGAAAGGCGGACATGGGCGCCCGACAGGCACGCTAACACGCGCATAGCCGAAGGGACCAGCAGCAGACCAGAGATCCGGAACGACCACGTGTGATGGTAGGGTAACGCGCCCGGCCCTTACCCTACGATCAAGCAGGGGTTCTTTAGTTCTTCCGTTCGCTGAGATCCGGCATCAGGTTCAGCGGTAACAGGCCGTAGGAAACGGCCCCGAAGACGCCGATCGCGAGGAACGACATCATGATGGCAACCGGCCGCTGCGTGGTAAAGATGAACGCACGCGAGCGCGCTGGGTCCAGACGCGGCGTGGGGACCGACGAGCTCGTCAAGGCATCTGGCGAGGGTCAGCGCAGCAGTGGTAGGCCGACAGCGTCGCCCTCGACGGTGCGCACGGGCACACCGGAACGCAGGGCGTCCTGGCCGAGAACTACAACCCGATCGCCAGCCTCCAGACCCTGCAGGATCTCGACTCGGTTGGCGTCGCTCGCTCCCATGCGCACCGCCACCCGGGTAGCGATGAGATCAGGTTCCGTGCCGTCGATACGAAAGACCACGGTCGACGCGCCGGCGTAGACGATGGCTCGCTTGGAAAGCAGCAGGGCGTTCTCCCGGATCGCGGTCGTGACGCGGACGTTCACGAACATACCCGGTCGCAAACCGGTAGCATCTGCAAGCCGCACCGTGACCTTTGCCGTCCCCGATTGCGGATCGACTACAGGAGAGATGCGTTCGACGCTCGCCTGGAACTCCCTGCCGGCGAGCACATCCGTGCTGATGGTGGCCGGCTGTCCCGCCTCCAGGCCGGGCAGGTCAGTCTCGGGGACGTGGACATGGACCCATAGCTCATCCGGGTCGACGATCGTAAACAGATGCTGGTGTGCGCTCACTCGCGCCCCACGATGCACCAGGCGCGAGCTGATGACGCCATCGATCGGCGCCCGCACGGTCGCCTCCACGAGATCGAGCTGCGCCTGTTCCAGAGCCAGGTCGGCCTGCCGAACTTCGTACTCGGCCTGGGCGAAATCTACCTTCGACAGCACTCCCTCGGCCAGCATGCGCCGGTAGCGCAACAGATCGGAGCGCTTCTTGTCGGCCTCGGCCTCGGCGCGCTCGGCGCGGAGGCGATACTCGTCAGGGTCGAGCTCGAGAAGGGTGTCGCCAGCGCGGACTCGTGTCCCTTCCTCCACCAGCAGGCGGTCGACCTGACCCTGCACCTTTGCCAGCACATCGACAAGACCGATCGCCTCGAGATTGCCCGAGCTCATGATCCACGAGCTCATGGCACCGGTTTGCACCGTGGTCGCTACCACCGGCACCACCTCTTCGCGCGAACGGCCGTCCTCGACCATCGTCGCCGTGTCGCCCAGCGCGTTGGCCTTGACCTCTTTGTCACCTGGGCCGCACGTCGAGCTTGCAAAGACCAGGGCAATCAGCGGTAGCCCGACGGTCATCACGCTTCTGCTGGCGCTCATTTCGGAAGTCCGTTCGATTCGGGCCGCCGCGCTCATGCAGCGTGCCGAGCGACGCAGGAAGACTCTCCCTTCTAATCTTGGAATACGACGGCAACCACCGGCGGGTTTCGTTGGCGCGGCGGATCCGATCGAAGGGATCGCTCCTGCGAACAAAACATACCGCAACCGGCAAGCGCCAATCACCCACAATTTTCCAGCCGTCGTTTCACGAACGCTCGGCACAACGACAGAGACGGCGCCAGGAATCGGTTGGCTCACTGTGCCGACGCAAGGATATTCGTGCGTCCCGTATATATGGACTGGTCGGTTTTTTATTGCCGGAAGAAGGGGGTAAGCTTTACAGGTCCTGGCCGTTTGACGATACTTTTTTTGGTGCGATGTCTTCCGTCAGGAGGACTTCATTCGTAGGGGGGAAAGAAAGGGGTTGTGGGGTGGCTGCGAAGAAAAAGGCAACGAAGAAGAAGATCGCCAAGAAGAGGGTGACCAAGAAGAGGGCCACCAAGAAGAAGGTGACCAAGAAGAAGGCCACCAAGAAGAAGGTGACCAAGAAGAAGGTCGCCAAGAAGAAGGTCGCCAAGAAGAAGGCGACCAAGAAGAAGGTCGCCAAGAAGAAGGCGACCAAGAAGAAGGCGACCAAGAAGAAGGCCCGGCGGAAGAAGAGGTAGCGAGTTCTTCCGATCGGTTTCGAGATGCCAAGAAGGGGAGCGAGCGACGTCTCGCTCCCCTTTCTCTGTCAGCAGCAGCCGCCGTCACGATAGTGCTACGTCGGCGCGGTGACGAGGATAACTGTCGCGACCTGATCTCCAGCATCGAGCGTGGAACCACGAGATCGGGTAGCTTCCAGACGGGGTTGGACGTGTAACACAGATCGGCCTGCGGTCGCTCGGCGGCGTTGCGGTGGAAATCGACGGTGTACTCGAGGTCCGTACGCAGCCGCGCAACAGTTTGTCAGTCGCCGCGCGAGCTGAACGTACGAGGGGTTACATGCCGGAGCTGCCTGAAGTGGAGACCGTTCGTCGCGGTCTCGCGGCGACGGTCTCGGGCTGTCGGATGGCGGCCGTTCGCGTGCGCGATGTACGGCTGCGTCAGCCGGTTGATCCGGAGGCGTTGCAGCGCCTCGTGGGGGCGCGGGTAACAGCGGTAGGCCGCCGAGCGAAGTACCTGCTGCTGGAGATGGACACCGGTGCGGTGCTCATCATCCATCTTGGAATGAGCGGGACGCTACGGGTGACCCATCCAGAGATCGAGCTCGACCGCCACGATCATGTCCGGTGGTTGTTCGCAGGCCCAGGGCTCGCCGGCGATAGGGAGCTTCGATATCGAGATCCGCGCCGGTTCGGCTTGGTGCTGGTGTCAACCCGCACTCAGCTCCAGACGCATCCCCTGTTTTGCCGTCTAGGCCCGGAGCCTTTCGATACTGAGTTCTCGGGGCAGTACCTCTGGGAGCGCTCCCGCAAGCTGCGGCGCCCGGTCAAGAACCTGCTCATGGACGCGCGCATGGTCGCGGGCATCGGCAACATCTACGCCAGCGAGGCCCTTTGGCGTGCCGGGATCCACCCTGCCAGGTCGGCACGACGCATCGGCCTCGACCGCTGGGACCGCCTGCGGCGAGCCTGTGTGGAGGTGCTTGGCGATGCGATCCGCCAAGGCGGCACGACTCTCAACGACTTTCGCGACGCGGCGGGAGATCCCGGATACTTCGCGGTCCACCTGGCGGTCTACGGACGCTCAGGCAGGGCCTGCCCACGCGCCGGATGCGACGGTAGGATACGGCGCATCGTGCAGGCGGGACGCTCGACCTTCTACTGTCCGAGATGCCAGCACTAGCAGGCCGTGTTGGATGAACCGAAAGGGGAACGCAGCAGGGGATGAGTAGAGTCCGCGGGCAGGTCGCGCCCACGGCTCTTCCGTCTCTAAAGCTTGCGCCGCAACTGCTCCAGGATGGCTTCCTCTTCTGGGAAGGCGCCGGTCGAGAGCTTCGAGTAGATGAGCTCGCCGTCGGTTTGGATCTCGAAGCGGCCCCCGTCGGAGGGTACGAGGGTCACCCTCGATATCCGTTGCTTGAACTCCCCGAGGATCTTGGCCGTCAGACTGATGGCCTGAGGTTCATAGTTTCAAGCGGAACAGTAGGTCAGCACGAGTTCCATCGAAGGCTCCTTGTGTGGCGCTGGTAGCCTGAGGATCCGGATTATAGCTGCTACCACGGCGTGCTAGTAGCGCAGCTCGTCGCCGATCTCTTCCATCCAGGAGCGCAGATGGCGCCGGATGACGTCCGGCTCGATGTTCAGAACCATGCACACAGCGTCGAAACCCGTGTTGTTGCCAAAGAACCAATACTCGGGATCACACCCGTCGGCGAGAATGGAGCGCAGGGTCTTGCCGGACACGGGATTCTGTTCCGGATCCTTCCGGTTGGCGGTGTAGATCTTGAAGTCGTCGATCGCTCGCAGCAGAACCTCTCCCCACAGCACGGATTCCGGTGTGCCGGTGAGATACTGCGCCGCATGAACGGACCCGGCAGGGGGTACCTCGCGGTCGAGGCGAGGACGCGATCTGCGTGCGGTCAAGTAGTTAGTCGAAGGCATAACCGGGTCTCCCTATGTTATAATGCCTTATAGTGTCTGTAAAAATATATCTGACGAGTGATAGTGTCAATAGCAGAGTAATAAATATTTCTAATAGCTAATATAGATTAATTCTAACTAATACTGTTAATCTGTTGATTTTACTTGGTTTTGGCGCTGTTCACGCTGCCTCGAAACGCAGACGGGGGACGAAAATGAGGCGAACATAACCGTCGCGCTTTTCCTTTCCCCCCAAAGTCGATACTCTCATCCGGGAAGCTTTCCGATCGCCGACAGCGCCGCTCGATCGAGCGAGGAGAACCGATGGGCTGGTTCGACAACGACCCCAAGGAAGGCACCCAGAGTGCCGCGGACTCGAAGATCGCCTCGCCCCGCAGGGCGCTTGCGCCAACCTCGCCTCCACGATCGGGTTCCACGATCGGGGAGCGAGTGCGCATCAAGGGCACCATCCGTTCGGATGAAGACCTGACGATTCTGGGCAAGGTCGAAGGGACGATCCACGCCAGACAAGCGCTCTTGATTGCCAAGGGGGCGGAAGTGAAGGCGGTCATCCACGGCTGCAAGATCGCGCTTGATGGCTCTGTGACCGGGGACGTGCGTGCGTCGGAGACGGTGATTCTCGGTGCCACCGCGCAGTTGACCGGCAATATCAGCACGCCGTCGCTCGAGATTCGTGAGGGTGCGTTCTTCAAGGGCGCCGTCGAGATGAAGCAGCCGGCCCAGAAGGAGACCGGCTCGGGTCGCGAGTCGGGTGCACAGCCACAGCGAGCGAAACGCACCGCCGCCCCGCCGCCACCCGCCGCCCAGGCGAATGCCAGGACGAGGGTCGATGCGACTCCCGGTGCCAAGGGCAAGCCGCCAGTTCCTGTGACCTCCCCCTCGCGGGACCGCGCCTGAGGGCGAGTTTTGGGGCGGCCTATGTCGTGGCGGCGGGATAACCGGAACCTCGGCACCGCCGAAAACGGGGCCGGGGACGGGGAGTACCACTCGGCACTGTTCCAGAAGTTCGTGCGCGGCATCGAGCGACTCGAGCCCCGTGTCGAGTTGCTGGATCTCGGTGCAACGACGCCGGACAATCTGCTCTACTGGTTACGACGCGGCCACCGTGTGGCCGCAGTCGACGTGCTGGGCAAGAAGGTCTCGCGCGTCGCCGAGCTCGGGATCGGCGACCGGCGGTTCGGCGGCATCTTGTGTTGGAACACGCTGTGCGCGCTGTCCAGAGAGGCCGCAGCATTGCGCGTCGCCGAGCTCCGAGAGCTGCTTGTGCCGGGGGGAATGCTGTTCGCCATTTTCGATGGCGACGGGCGCACGGAACCGACCCCGGTGCGCTATCGGATCGTGGCGGAGGATCGACTGCGGTTCGAGCCACTGGACCGGCAGCTGCGGCTGCGCGCGATCGCCACCAGAGAGATCGAAGCCCTCATGGAAGGGCTCAAGCCGATGCGGCTAACGGTCATGCGACATGGTTCACGAGAGGCGTTGGGTCAGGCACCTTCTCAGGACCCGTAGGCGCCACCTCCACCACGGCCTGCTAGTTTGCACTCGACTGCAGCCACTCCAGAGTTGCCTGCAGCGCCGCGCGTGCTGAGCGCGGCGCGTACCCGAGCTCGCTAATGGCCTTGGAGGAGTCTGCCTGCATCCCGTGCCGTGCAACTCGCAGCAGGTCGCGTGTGAGGATGGGCGGCCGGCGTGTCATCGCGGCGATGGCTTCGGCAACGAGCGCCAGAGTCCAGGAGAGCGCCAGCGGCAGCGAGCGAGAGGGCGCAGGGATTCCTGTGAGCTCTTCGCAGATGCGGAACATCTCACCGATGCTGAGGTTGTCCCCGCCGAGGATGTAGCGCTCACCGATGCGACCGTGCCGGTAGGCGGCGAGAATGCCATCGGCAACGTCGTCCACGTGCACGAGGTTGATCCGATTCTCCGGATTGGGAATCGTGGGCAGCCGCTGGTGCACATAGGCACCGAGCACCTGCCCCGTGAGCCCGCGCAGGCCGGGACCGATGACACCGGTCGGATTCACCACGACAACGGGAAGGCCGGTGCGTGCAGCAGCGAGCGCCTTTTCCTCGGCGATGTATTTCGTTCGCTCGTACTCGCGCAGAAAGCTGCCTCGATGAAGGGTGTCCTCGGTGGCCATCTGTCCGCAACGTTCGCCGATGGTTACCACGGACGAGACGTGCACGAGGCGCTCCAGGCGCGCGCTTCGCGCCGCCCCCAGCAGGTTCCGAGTCCCTTCGTAGTTGACGGCCTCATACAGCCTGCGGTCGGTGACCCATCCGACGACGGCGCCAGCGTGGATCACGCCCCGGCAGCCGATGAGCGCGTCGTGCACGGCGTCCGGGTCGCGGAGATCGCCGGTAACCAGCTCGACGCCGAGCTCTCGCAGCGAGTTCGTAGCGCTGCCGCTTCGAATCAGCGCGCGCACCGGAAGGTCGGCCGCACGCAGGACCTGGACGAGTCTGCCGCCGATGAACCCTGTACCGCCGGTGACCAGAA
>JACZXM010000146.1 GCA_022571615.1 Acidobacteriota bacterium
GGCATTGACCTGTCCCCTGCCGCGCACGCCGATGATTCCCTCTCGCGGTATCCGCACGCTGTTGAGCGAAACTTCGTTGGTCGGTGAGCCGCGCTGGCCGAGCTTCTCCTCATCGGCTCCGACCACGAGACCCTCAGCGTGGCGGTCGAGCAAGAAACCGGTAACACCCTCGGGCTCGGTGCGCGCGTACAAGGCCATGCAGTGGGCAATGCGGCCGTTGGTAACCCACATCTTGGCGCCGTTGAGCACCCAAAAGTCGTAGTGCGGCCCATCATCACCCTCGCGAACCTGCGCCATGTCGCTGAACGGGACCTTGCGGTCGCCGTGCATGTAGAAGCGCATTCGGTCCGCTGTGTCGGTGTCGTAGTCGTACTCGTGGTGCTGGATCTCGGCGGGCTCGGCGCTCGTGTCGTAGCGATAAAGAATCCGGCGACCCGCCGGGTCGGTCTCGATTCGATCGGCGTCGACCAGGTTACGGCGATCACGCTGCCCCTGCTCGTCGAGCCAGAAATACAAGACGCCGTCCGGATCGCGGAAGACTCGCCGGCTCTGCAGGCGCGCCAGCGTCTTGACGCCGCCCGAATCCGAGCCCGCCGTCGGCTCGGTGAGCGCGAAGGCAGAAATGTACCCGGCCGCGATCAAGCGCAGGAACAGCTCTCCTGCTCGCTCCCGACGGTCGTACTCGGCAAGCCTCACCTCGATGCCTTCGCGAGCCTCCTCTTCCAACTCCGGTTGCTCGAGCGCTCGCTGCAGCTTCGCCCGGGCCCGTGGCAAGTCGCCGGACAGGCCGATCATCGCCGGGGTGGTGCCGATGCTGGTGTTGCCCATGATCGACAACGACAGCGCCGCATCGCCGTACCTGCCGATCAGCATGCACAGGATGTAGTACTCGGCTTTGAGCGCCCCTTCGCCACCCAGCTTCTCGGGAATGGGCATGCGCATGAACCCGCGGCGCACCATGTACTCGATATCGGCCTCGGGGATCCGGTGCAGTTGCTCCAGGTAGCGGCCGTAGGTGAGGCCATCGAACCGCGGAGTCACGAAGCGATCGCGCAGCTCCTGCTCGAGATCCTCCCAGTAACCCCACAGGCGCGCGTCGTTGGACAGGATCTCCGGCACGTAGCGAGCGTGCCCGACGTCGAACGGCCGCAGCCACTCGCCAGATTCATACGGACGCTCGCAGGTGATGATCTGGGAGTAGGGCTCGGCGTCGGGAATACTCGGCGCTGGCAACAAGTCCCCATGCTCGATTACCGCATCGCCAACCGCGACGACCTCATCGACCAGGTCGGCCTCGTCCAGGAACCCAGGGGCATCTGCCGCCAGCCGATCCGCCAGCAACCGCACCGCCTCGAGCATCGCCTCGATGGGGAGGCCGGCTTCCAGGCGCCAGGCCAGGCGCAGCAACGACACCTTCACCGCCAGCACTCGGACGATGGCGGAGCCGACGATGAGTAACAGAGGGTCCCCGGCATCCTGGGGCAAGTTCGCGGCCCAATTCTCGATCAGGACACGAACGCGCTCGAAGCGCTCGGCCGCCTCGTGCAGCAGGCGGTGCTCGCGGGCTGTGGCGAGACAGTGCGCCTCAGATTGGGTGATCGGAACCAGGGTGCCGCCACCTCGCAGCGCCTCCATGCGCCGGCGGCCGATCTGCACCCGCAGCGCGTCGTCGTGCCCGTATAGAAAGCGGAAGGGGGCCGAGTCACGGTAGTACTTGGCGATGTCGTCGTCCTCGGAAAACGCCGTGCCGCCGAATACCTGCCCGGCGTTGTAGCTCAACGAGCCGGGCCCGGGGCCGAACGCCTCGCTGAGCATTACCTTTGCCGCCGCTGCTCCGATCCACGGGTTCTCGTCGCCGCCCACGTTGAGCATCGACACGGCCTCCAGCAGGTATCGGTGCGTCTCCATCTCCGCCAGCATTTGCTTGACGGCACCGAACTTGCCGATGGCGTCCCGGCCCGCCTCGTCGCCAAACGCCCCAGGAAACTGGACCCGGCCCGCGGCGTGCTCGCGAGCGCGATCGAGCAGGTAGCCGGCTGCACCGCGCACGAGCGCAAGCAGGTCCGGCAGGGCACAGCCGAGGATCCCGGCAAACGCCTCGCCGGCCGCCGGCTCCTCGAGGTCGGCCGCGTCGCACAGCGCCGACAGATCCACCGTCTTGACGGGAACCGCCGCATCGATCCTCAAGCGCCGGATTCGAGCTCCGAGCAGGCCGACCGAACCCACATCCTCGAGCGATACTCCCTCCGCTGCGCGGTTCACCAGATAGCCGTGGGTGCCGATCACGATCAGGAACTGCTGTGCCAACGCCGACGGAATGAAGTCCGAAACAGCCGAGATCGTCATCACCCCGTCGGCCCTTACCTCCAGGCGCCGCGGGCCCCAGGGCACGATCGCGGTCCACAGCTCGGCGGTGCGGATCGCCTCCAGTTGTGGGATCCCGCTCGCGGACAGAAGGTCGTTCACGAGCAGGTGCGAGGCGATCAGGTAGGCAAGCGCCGGATCGAGCGCCGCGAGCTCCTCGATCAGCAGGTCCCGGCTGCAATAGCGTCCGTGTGCGCGCGGCTCGGCCACCGAGGCCACCCGAGCGCGGAGCCATTCGATCTGTCGCGCGCTCAGTTCCGTGCCGCGGTCCAGAGCCCGCAGAGAGGGACCGTCGAACAGCGCCCGCGCCTGCGCCCTCAGGCGCTCACGTTCCTCCTGAAACAAGGCGGGCTCCGCCTCGATGGCGCGCCAGGCGAGCCGGCGTTGCCAGGCGCCATCGTCCTGAGGCCCCAGCACGGCGATCTCAGCGCCACGCGCCACCGCCTCCATGCACCGATCCAGCCCGACCAGATGGTGGTCGAGGAGCTGCCGACCCAGCACCTCGGCCCAAAACAGGCGACCCTCGCCCCCGTGGCGGCGCATGTCGGCAAACCGCGTCGTTGCCTCTTGCCAGAGCGCCTCGGGGAGCTCGCCGAGCCCAGCGCGCACCGACTCGAGTCGCGCCTCACCCCACAGATCGCGGGCATGGGCGAACGCATTTGCTGCCGCTTCGATGCGCGCCGACAGGTGCTCGCGACGGGAGGCGTCAAGCACCATCGGAGAGCTCCCCAGAGCATCGCCGAACGCTTCGATGTCGGACCGAATCCGGCGCAGCTCGTCGCGAAGCCGCGCCAGGGCGCCAGCACTCTCGCGGTCCAGCTCCACTCCCGGGGTCACCGACACCAGCGTCTCCCACAGAGGGGGTCTGTCGCCGAGCCGCGGGTGCGGTTCCGGACGACGCTCCAGCGCCCGGTGGAGTTGTTCCTGGGCCGGTGTGTAGACCTGGTAAATGAGCCGATGCTGTGTCGCCCGGCTCCAGTCAACATCATCGCTGCACCGCCAGCAGCTTTCGCACTTGATGCAGTTCTCGAAGTTCACCACCACGCCCGGGTGACCGGCCCCATCGTGCCGCACCTCGTACACCTTGGCAGGGCAGATGTGCCACAGCGCCGAGTCGGCCAAGCGCGCGCGCTCCGCCAGGCTCTCGGGCCATAGCACCTTGATGTGCGAGCGGTGGTCCTCCTGGTAGGTGATGGTGGCGAGTTTGGCTTCGTACGGCACGACGATGCGCACCGCATCCTCATCGAGGCGTAAGCGCTCTCGATTCTCATCCAGCAAGCGGCTCAGCGGCTGGCGCTCGAACCGCACCAGCCCCCAGCGCAGGACCGTCCGCTGGACCCACTCCACGCACACCTGCAAGGCCCCGGTCAACAGCAAGGGGATGCCGAGGATCGGCTTCATCAACAGGTCCCAGACCGATACCCTGGCACCGACGTGGCGCGCCGCGGCTTTGAGCTTATCCTCGAGCGCCGTGTCGTCGTTGCGATACACCTCGACGAACGCACTCGCCAAGGCGCTTCCGAATCGTTTCCAATACCAGCGCACCAAGAGCGGCAACCTTCCGGCATCCTCGCTCCCGCCGAGCACACGGAAGGTTGCCCGCAACCGCGCGCCATCGTGCGCCACAGCCTCGGCAATCCCGGCGCCTGCGTGGGCCCCGTCGGTTGCCGCGTTGCTGAACCGCACACTGCCGCCGGTCGGCAGCAGCGCACCCACCGTGTTCCATAGCACCCGTACGACATTGCCAGCGGTGAACGCGGCCCGGGTCATACCGCTGAGCCCAAAGGTGCGCGCCAGGCTCCTGTTGTCGCGAATGATCTCCGGGATCTCCCGCCACGGCATCGCCCGCCGGAGCAACCGCACCCACTCCCACCAGCGCCGCGGCCCGTTGTTCTCGCGCCTCGAGAGCAGGTAGGCGGAGTTGTTGAGCAGGTCGATCTGGCGCTCGAACAGGAAGGTCGTGCGCTCGACATAATCGGGCCAGTCGCGCAGATACCGCACGT
The DNA here is from genome assembly GCA_022571615.1 of Acidobacteriota bacterium. GTDB lineage: Bacteria > Acidobacteriota > UBA890 > UBA890 > WLXD01 > JACZXM01. Next base: position 4,368 of record JACZXM010000146.1, read on the forward strand.
TGCGGTAGTAGTGGCTCCGCTCCACCGCACTCAGGTACGTCGTGCGTAGCGCCGCTTCCGTGTACGGCGAGTTTCCCGGCTGGTGCTTGCCGCCAGGGCCACCGCTCTCGGCGGCGATCGCTTTGACCGCCTGAGCGAAGTACAGACCCATGGCGGTTGCCGGTCCGGTGAAATTCGGGTAAGGAAAGTCGAGCCCGATCCCGCTTGCCGCGCCGCCGATCGCGAGGCCGTTGTCGACCAGCCGCGGGATCTCCCGATAGCCACCCCCGCGGATCAGCTTGGCGCCGTACGAGGTGAGCTTGCCACCGTCGATCCAGCGCTCGATCTCGGGCAATCCCTTGAACCATTCCATCAGCAGGTTGTGGTCGCCCTCGAACTCGCGTTGCAGATGATCGAGCGGCACCACGTAGCCGAGCGAGACGCTGTCGCGGTTGGTATACAAGAAGGCGCCCATGTTCAGTCGCACGGTTCGGCCGCGCCGGGAGCCATTGCGCAACAACAGCTCGATCGCCCTCCCCTCTCCCGGCCGCAGGCCGAATCTTTCCTCGAGCACGTCCTGCGGCAGCGAGATGACCTCCTTGACCCCCTGCAGGAAATGCGGCGCCCGCTCTCCCGCCCCGGCGGCCACCCGCTCGTAGCCCTCCTGGGTCACCAGGTGCGCCGCGTCGCCCTCGGCCAAGAACACCACATCGGCGTACGCCGGCCCGCGCTCGGTGTGCACCCCGATGATGCTGCCCCGGTGCCGGATCAGGCTCTGGACGGTGGTCTCGGAGGCCAGCACGACCCCATACTCGCGGGTCGTCTCGGCGAGATAGCGATCGTAGACCGGCCGCAGCACCGTGTAGCAGGAGCGGAAGGCCTCCTTAGAGTGCAGTGTAGCGCCCAGCAGGCAGTGGCCGTTGTACAGGTAGGCGCCACGCTCGACCAGCCTGCGCTCGTACGGCGCCTCCTCGATGAGCTTCTTGCCGAACGCCTCCGGATGCTCGAGGTTCTCGGCAAACATCACTGCACCGGACCAGTTCTCGGCCCCGGGAAAGACGCCCGCCTCGCACAACAAGACACAAAAACCGGCCCTGCCGAGGGCGATGGCGGCCGTGACACCGGCCGGCCCGGCACCGACGATGATGACGTCGAAACGGTCGGATGGAAGGGTGTGCATGGGTGCCGATCGGTGCAATGCACGTCGGGGGAAGTACGTACGCCCATGGTATGCGATGCTCCAGGGAGCCACTAGCAGACGCGCGTCCAACGGCCTGCTGGACCGCTGACCCGGGAGGACTCCATGGCCCGGCCCACGCACTTGTCATTGCTCGCTGTCCTGTCCATCGCGTTGATCGCCGGCCCGGGAGCGCTCGTGGGCCAGCAGGAAAAGCTCCCGAGGTTGCTGTTGACCAACGCCCTGGTGGTGGACGGTACCGGAGCGCCGGCCCGCCACGCCGACGTGCTCATTGAAGGGGAGCGCATCGCCGCCATCGAATCTCCCGGCACCATCGAGCTTGGTGGCACCTTCGCCGTGGAGGACCTCGCCGGCCTGGTTCTGGCCCCCGGTTTCATCGATATCCACAACCATTCCACCAACCGGATCCAGGGCGACCCCGCTGCGACCACGCAGGTCGCCCAGGGCGTGACGACGATCGTGGTCGGGGCCGACGGCAGCTCGCCGTGGCCGATTGCCGAGTACCTCGGTCGCATCGAGACCATCGGCCCGGCGCTCAACGTCGCCACCCTCGTGGGCCACGGCACCGTTCGCACCCAGGTCCTTGGCGATGATTACCGGCGCCAGGCGAGCTCTGAACAGGTAGCTGCAATGGAGCGTCTGGTGCGCCGCGGCATGGAGGAGGGGGCATTCGGGCTCTCGAGCGGCCTGGAGTATGACCCCGGTTTTTACTCCAGCACGGAGGAGCTGATCGATCTGTGCCGGGTCGCCGCCCAGTACGGGGGCTTCTATATGTCGCACATGCGCGACGAGGAAGAAGGCGTGCTGGGGGCGATCGCCGAGGCAATCCGGATCGGTGCCGCCACCGGGATTCCGATCCAGATCTCACACATCAAGATGGGCAACGCCTCGGTCTGGGGCAAGGCGGCCGACGCGCTGGCGCTCATCGAGCAGGCCAACGAGCGTGGGATCGATGTCAGCGCCGACCAGTACCCCTATGCCGCCTGGCAGTCGGGGTTGGGAATCATCGTGAGCTCACGACGCTTCAGCGATCCCGCACAGGTCGCTCAGGGCCTGGCCGACGCCGGTGGCGCCCAACGGCTCCAGATCACCAGCTACGAGCACGACGCCACGACCAACGGGATGCGCCTGAGCGAGATCGCCACCCGTGAGGGCAAGACCGATGTCGAGATGTACATCGAGATGATGCGCAACGGCGGTGCCGAGATCATCGGCCACACGATGAACGAGGACGACGTCGCCGCCTTCATGGTCAGCCCGCGGGTAATGACGGCGTCGGACGGTGGCATCAGCAGCTCCCATCCCCGCGGGGCTGGTGCCTTTGCGCGCGTGCTCGGCCATTACAGCCGAGAGCTCGGCTTGCTGAGCCTGGAGCGCGCCGTGCAGCGGGCGAACACCTCCCTCGACGCCGATCGTGGGAAGGTTGCGCCGTCCGAACTCAGACGCCACGGCAACGCCGTGGTCTTGTTTGAAGCCGGTGATGTTGCCGATGAGCGCCCCGCTGTCGGCGTTGATGACTTTGATCTCCGTCCCATGGGAGACGTAGACGCGCCGCGCGGACGAATCAACCGTAATGTAGTCAAAATACTCGCGGGTACTACCCTCAGCCGCGCCGAATGGGTATTTGTTGAGCTGATGGTAGCCGCCCGTCTCCACCATGG
>JACZXM010000147.1 GCA_022571615.1 Acidobacteriota bacterium
CGCTGAGCTCGGCGACACCCCGACGCGGCTGCTCCTGTTACTAGGAGCTGTGTGCCTGGTGCTGGTCATCGCCGTGGCCAACGTGGCCAATCTGCTGCTGGCCCGTTGCAGCGCGCGGCGCGACGAGATCGCCGTCCGAATCGCCCTCGGGGCCGGCACACGCCGCCTCACCCGGCAGCTGCTCACGGAAGCGATCCTGCTCGCCGGGCTGGGCGGACTGGCGGGCATGGCGCTGGCGACACTGGGCACGAGCGCCCTCGTCGCCCTGGCGCCCGGTGACTTGCCGCGCCTGCACGAGATCGGTTGGGATGGCCGGGTTGTCGGCTTCGCAGCCCTGGTGACGCTGATCAGCGGCGTTCTGTTCGGCACCGCGCCAGCGCTCCACGCCGTGCGTTCGGGGGCCGGTGCGGCCCTGCGCTCGAGCCGTGGCCGTCTTGGTCGCAGCGGTCACGGCATGCAACGCGGCCTCGTCGTGGGCCAAATTGCCATCGCGCTCACGCTCCTGATCGGTTCCGGCCTGCTGCTCAACAGCCTCTTCCGGCTCATCACCCAGAATCCCGGGTTTGCCAGCGAGGGCATACTTACGGCTCGGATCCGCCTGGGGAACAACTACCCGGGCACCGAGCCCCAGCAACGCTTCTTCACCGAGGTTCTGGAACGGCTCGAGACGGCTCCTGGCGTGGCCGGCGCCGGCGCGATTTTCCTGTCGCCGTTCTCCGGCGGCAACGTCTCGGGCTCGTTCACGATCGTCGGCGCCCCGGAACCGGAACCCGGCGACGAGCCGAGCGCGGCCGTACAGTCGGTCAGCTCGGGCTTTTTCGAGCTCATGCGGGTGCCGCTGTTAGCCGGCCGGACGTTCGACGCCGGCGACGGACCAAATGGCGAGCCGGTGGTCGTCATCAACGAGACGGCGGCGCGCATGTTCTGGCCGGACGCCGACCCTATCGGTCGGATGGTACGGGCCCACGTCACGCTAGATGACCAGGAAGGCACCGTTGAGCGGCGTATTGTCGGCGTCGTCGGTGACTTCCGTCATCGCAACCTCGAGCAGGCGCCGCAGCCGTTCCTTTACATGCCGTTCCAGCAGTATGCGACGGCCTCGATGTACGTCTACCTGCGCTCCAGCGGGAAGCCGGAAGCCCTCGCGGCGCCGCTTCGCGACGTGGTGAAGCAGCTCGACCCGAATGTTCTCGTGTATCGCATCGCCACCCTGGAGGGGATGATCTCGGATACGGTGGCCGAGGACCGTTTCGCCGCGGTTCTCATTGCGGCGTTCGCTCTCGTCGCAGCGATTCTCAGCTGCGTCGGCATCTACGGCGTCATCGCCTTCAGCGTCGCCGAGCGCACCAACGAGATCGGGGTGCGGATGGCGCTGGGCGCCACGGCGGCCCGGGTCCGCACAATGGTGCTGCGTGAGACCGCGGTGCTGGCGGCAACCGGGCTCGGTATCGGCCTGCTCGGCAGCTTCTGGTTGAGCCGGCTGCTGCAAGGGCTGCTGCACGGGGTGACACCGACGGACCCGGCAACGTTCGGTGCGATGGCCCTTCTTCTCCTGCTCATGGCCTTCCTAGCCGCCGCAATACCCGCCCGTCGCGCCACGCGCGTGGATCCTGCACAGGCGCTGCGCGACTAGCGGACGGTCCTCAGGGCGAATGAAGTGACTCATGGTGGTCCTGGGGCCTGCTAGGTTCCCACCTCGTCCGGCACTTCGGCCGGCTCCTCTTCTTCTTCCGGCCGCTCCCACGGCGTCCACTCCTGAGCCAGCACGTGCTGGTGCATCCAGCGGATCTCCTCGATGTCGCGGCGGCGCTGGTGGCGGGGCTCGCGGAAGCCGTGCGGCTCTCGGGGCACGCGCAGGTAGCGCACCGGGGCCGTGCCGAGGTCTTTGAGGGCGGTGAACAGCATCATGCTCTGGGGCTCGGTGTCGGTGGTGTCGTTCATGCCGTGGATCAGTAGCGTCGGGGTGGTGACGTTGGCCACGTGGGTGAGCGCCGACTGGCGGCGATAGGCGTCGGGATTGCCCCAGGGAGTGCCGCCGATGTGCCACAGGCGCACGTCGTTGTTGAAGCCGGGAGACCGTACTCGGAGGTCCAGTCGTAGACGCCAGCGCCGATCGAGGCGGCCTTGAAGCGGTGGGTCTGGGTGATGGTCCAGCCGCCGAGGATGCCGCCGTAGCTCCAACCGCGCAGCGCCAGCCGGTCGGGATCGGCAATCCCCTGCTCGATGAGCGCGTCCACACCGGTCATCAGGTCCTGGTAGTCACCCATGCCGATGCCGTCGGCCCGATCCACGGTGTTGCCCTCGCGCAGGGTGTCGTCGTAGCAGCAGCTGCCGCGCACGTTCGGCGACAGCGACACCCAGCCGAGGCCGCCGTAGATGTGGTAGCTGGCGCGGAAACTGTTGGTAAACACGCCAGCCGGTCCGCCGTGGATGTTGAGCAGCAGGGGGTAGCGTTCGCCCTCCTGGTAGCCAGGCGGCAGATGCAGCAGCCCCTCGATCTCGGTGCCGTCGTTGCTGCGCCATCGGATGACGCGCACCTGTGCGAGTGCCAGCTCGGCGATCTGCGGGTTGGCGTCGGTGATCTTGGTGGGACGAAAGTCGTTCACGTCGCCGACATATAGGTCGGTGGAGGTACGGGCATCGCTGTAGGAGTAGGCGAAGCGGCTACGGTCGCGTGACCAGGAGGAAACCCGCATGCTGCCCTCCAGGTCGGTGATGCGGCGCACGTGTCCGGAGTCGACGTCGAGCTCGAAGACGTTCGAGCGTACCCCCTCTGTACCGCCAAACAGCACCGCCGATCCGTCCGGTTTCCACGCCGGGTTGGAGATGTTGCCGGCGAACTGTCCCGACAGCAGTCGGTGCTCGCCGAGCTGCGCCTCCATCAGCCACAGCTTGCTGTTGCGGTTCAGCCAACCGGAATCGTCGGAGGCCTGGTACAGGAACCTGCGGCTGTCGGGGGCCCACAGCACCCCACGCTCGGGCGCCTGGTTGTCGGTGAGGCGCGTCTTGTCGCCGGAGTCCAGATCCAGCAGGAACAGCTCGGTGCGGTCGGAGTCGTTGCGGCGGTTGGAGTAGCGTGCCGCCAGGGCCACCCAACGCCCATCGGGCGAGGGGTCGAAGCTCGAGATCAGGAACGGCTCCTCGGTGAGCTGTGACTCTTCCTCAGACTCGATCTCGAAGGCCCACAGGTTGCTCCAGCTGCCGCGCTGCTGCCCGTTGGGCCCCTCGTCGACAAAGATCACGTCGTCGCCCTTGTCGATCTCCTTCTTGAGATCCTTCGGCAGCTCGTCGTCAGCGACAAAGAAGACGCGGCTGCTGTCGGCGGCCCACTTGTAGGCGCCAATCGAGGTGGCGTGCTCGGTCAGCTGCACCGCCTCGCCGCCTCCGGTGCGCATCCAAAACAGTTGCTGGGAGGACTTCTTGCCCTCGCCGACCTTGCGCTTGAAGGTCAGGTAACGGCCGTCGGGCGAGAAACGGAAGTCGCTGCCGTCCGCCTCTCCGATATAGCGAAACGACTCGCCTCCGCTCGCCGGCACCATCCAGGTTTCGGTCTCGTACTCGTTGTCGTCCCAGTTCAGCTCGCGGCGGCTATACAGCACCCAGTCGCCGTTTGGGGAGATCGTGGCGCCCGACACGTTGACCATCTCGAGGGCGTCGTCGACGGTCATTGGCCGCGGTGGGGGCTCTTGGCCGAAAACTGATACGGCGATGCACAGCAGAAAGACGATCGCGACGCTGATCTTGCGCATGGGACTCCTCGGGAAGTCGAAACGGAATTGACGGGAAAACGGTCCGGCGTACCGCGGTGAAGCATCGAAGCTCTCACCGCTGCTTGCCTAGCCTACCCCCAACACGCGAAGCTCACTCGGGACGCCCTCGACGGCATACCGCGAGCTGGAGGCGCGCTGAAGCCGTCTGGACCGCTTGTTCACCCGTACCTGCCGCTAGTAAGCTCCGCCTCGATCGAGCTCTACTGCGATTCATTACCCGTCTGAACCCGGGAGCCTTCCCATGCACCCTTTGCGCCCGTCGTGTTTCGCCGCCGCTCTGGCCTTATCGGCGCTCGTGGCCATGAGTTCATTGCCAGTGGCTGCCGAGAGCACCCCGACCTTCCAGGCAACGCGGCAGGCAGAGCTGCCTCCGTTCACGAGCCCCGACGAGGCCGTCGAGTTCCTGCGCACCGCCAAGGTGATCCGGGTCGAGCCGGTCGGATCGGGCACCACCAGACCTAACAAGGTCCTGCTTGAGAAGGACGGTCTGCGCCTGAGCGCGATATTTCACCAGATCGACAGACAGCAGCGCGACGTCCGCGTCGGCAACCAATTCTTTCGCGTCTTCTACGACAGCTACATGGCGCAATGCGCGGCTTACGATCTGGCGCGAGTGCTCGGATTAGACAACGTACCGCCAACCGTACTACGCCGGATCAAAGGACGAGACGGCAGCCTGCAGCTGTGGGTCGAGGGGGCGATGACCGAGAAGAGGCGTGGCGCCCAGGGCCTGCGGCCGCCCAACACACGACGGTGGATCTTCCAGCTCCAGGTCATGCGCCTGTTCGACAATCTGATCTACAACGACGATCGAAATTCCGGCAACATGGTCATCGATAGCGGCTGGAAGCTGTGGATGATCGACCATTCGCGTAGCTTCCAGCGGCTGACGAAACTGCGCGATCCGGGTCGCGTGACGATGGTCGAGCGGAGTCTGTGGCAACGGCTCCGCAACCTCGATGATGACCAGATCGCCGATCATTGCTGGCTCAAAGAGTTGATGGCAACTGCCCGTGAAAAAGATTCACGTGTTGTCGGTGGAGCACTGTATCTCAAGTTTCCCCATGGTTGCCAACCTGAACTTTCTTGGCAGTGCCGGCGAATGCTTGGTGAGTCCGTTCATTGGGGTCAAGTTCGTCCTTACACGCGAAAGGAAGGTCCCGGGACGGGCAGTTTATTGGTGCACCGAAGCGTGTTCGAGAAAGTTGGAAGGTTCGACGAGTCCTTCACACTGCGGGGCTACGATACGGATTTTTATCGCCGAGTCCGCGAAGCCGGCATTGACGCCTGGTTTACGCGCTACGCCGTGGCCTACCATGTCACGCCTCATTCGCGACTCGAAGATGAATACTTTAAGGAGACATCCCTTCATAATGGTTGGCATTTCGCGCGACGAGACCTGTTGGAATTTGGCCAGGTGAAGACCGTGGCCTTACTCGTGGCGCGACTTGGACAAGCCACGGTCTTGCATGTGCCGCGCTGGTTGATCGCTCGGCTATCGGGATCCAAGGCGGCAGTCCTCACCGCCCGTGTCCGTTTATGGCGGACTCAAGGGTACACGCGAAGCGCCTTGCATTGGATCGCCCCTAGGTTCTTTTCGCAGCGGCGATTTTTTTCCAAGTACGAATTCCGCGCCGATCAGATCCGACGCGTTCCGTGCAACTCGCCCGCCAATGCAGTCACCAACGGAAGCCGTTCATGAAAGTCTTAATGTGCCACAATTATTATCAGCAGCCTGGCGGCGAAGACGAGAGCTTCGCACAGGAGGTCGAGCTGTTGAGGTCGCATGGGCATCCAGTAGTCTGTTTCACTCGGCACAACAACACGATTAAGGAAATGGGCCGACTAGAATTGGCAATGAAAGCGATTTGGAATCGGCAATCCTCACGAGAGTTGCGCCGCGTGATTCGCCGTGAGCGACCGGACATCATGCACTGCACCAACATGTTTCCACTCATCTCTCCTTCGGCCTACTACGCGGCGAAGGCGGAAGGCGTCGCCGTTGTGCAGTCGCTGCGAAATTATCGCCTTATTTGCCCCGGTGCGTTTCTTCTCCGTAATGGCACGACCTGTGACGACTGCATCGGCGCAAAAGTGGCCTGGCGGGCGGTGAAACACCGATGCTACCGCAACAGCCGCACTGCAAGCGCCGTCGTGGCTGCAAAACTCGCAGTGCACCGCGCAATGGGCACCTGGAATAAAGCGGTCGATGTCTACTATGCCCTGACTGAATTCTCACGGCGAAAGTTTATCGAGGGAGGATTTCCCGAGGAGAAGCTCGCCGTCAAACCCAACTTTCTGCATCCCGACCCGAAACCAGGAAATGGCGGAGGTGGTTACGCCATTTTTGTCGGACGACTGTCCCCGGAAAAAGGTGTCGAAACATTGCTTGCCGCGTGGACTCGTCTGGGAGCGCGGATCCCGCTCAAGATTGTCGGTGACGGCCCTCTGCGCAACAAAGTCGCCGGCGCGGCTGGTAATCATGAGATGATCACTTGGCTCGGACCGCAAGACGGCCACGAAGTGTTCTCCCTTGTTGCGGAAGCCGCGTTCCTAATCATTCCATCCCTTTGGTACGAAGGTTTTCCACGAACGATTCTCGAGGCGTTTGCCAAGGGCACTCCCGTCGTTGCCTCGAAGCTAGGATCAATGGCTGAGGTTGTTGAGGATGGTCGTACCGGTATCCACTTCCAACCCGGTGACGCCGATGATCTCGCCAACAAGGTCACAAAGCTTCTCGCCGATCCGCAGCAATTGGCGGCTATGCGTCACGCTGTGCGAGACGAGTATCTGCGACACTACACGGCCGAGACGAACTACACCACGTTGATGTCGATCTATCAGCGCGCGTGTGAAAGCCGTGATTTGGCGGCCAGGCCAAGGGCCTGGAAGCGAGCCCAGCGATTTGTTGCAGATCTGTCGAGCAACGCTGCGCGCCTCCCTTGATCTTAGCGAGCAATCCGAGTCTCATAGTCGGGCAAGCAACATCGACCATAAGCCGGGCGCAATCATCGTGCTTGATTGTGTTCCGACTGGTCCACCCGCGAGACTTCCGAGTCGCTGTGATCACATCCCTACGAGCCACGACAAGCGACGATGTCGCGGGCCACTATAACGATCTCGACCCGTTCTATCGGGTAATTTGGGGCGAGCACGTTCATCACGGGTATTGGCGTACGGGCCGCGAATCGCCGACACAAGCTGTTCAGAAGCTGACGGATTTCGTAGTTGGCCAATTGGGTATTCTTCCCGGGGACTGCATTTGTGATGTTGGCTGTGGGTACGGTGGAACGTCCCGATTACTGTCGAAGCACTGCGGTGCGACCGTCACCGGCGTGACTGTGTCGCAAGCCCAATACGATCACGCCGTCGCGCAAACCCCAAACGGCAACCC
>JACZXM010000148.1 GCA_022571615.1 Acidobacteriota bacterium
AGCCGTTGCAGCTCATTCTTACTCGCCACGGAAATCCAGAATTGGCTGAGCTGACCAGCCGCACACTATCGCGGCTCATACAATCAAAAGCTTGCGGGCTCGGCGGCCGATCACCGCCACCGCCATGACGCCGGTACCGCCGACGGTGTAGGTCCGGTCCCCCCAACCCAGGTAGAAGAACACCGCCCACAGCGTTGCCACCGTAAACACGCAGGCCAGCGCCCCCTGCTTCGTGCTCCGGCGCCAGAACAGCGCCGCGATCGCGACCGGGAACAGAGAGGCGAAACCGGTGAACGACCAGGTCGCAAGGTCGAAAATGCTGCGGTTCGACACCAGGAACAGCGCGTAGGTGAACGCCAGGATCAGCGAGACGAAGATTCGTCCCACGACGATCTGTCGCTGGTCGCTCATGCGGCCGGAGGTTCCGTATCTCTTGACGATGTCCTCGGTGAACATGGTGCTCAGCGACAGTACCTGGGAGTCGAGCGACGACATGACCGCGGCGAACACGCCGGCCCCGAGCAGGCCGGCCAGGACGCCGGGTGTGTACAGTCCGATCATCCGCACCAGGATTGAGTTGGACTGCCCACCTACCAGGCCGGGGAAATCGAGGTTGCCGAAGATTCCGAGCAACACCGGCGGCAGCCACACGGCCGCGATGCAGAGCGGATAGGCGACCACGGTGAGCCGGAAGTTCTCCACTTTCTTGGCCGACAGCCAGTGCATGAACATGTGCGGGAACATGCCGGCCGAAAGCGGAATGAAGGAGTAGGTTAGCCAACGCACCTTGCTGAAGTTGTCGCCGCGCACGAGGAGCTCTGGATGCGCCTCCTGGACTCGGGCCATGACCACGCTCAATCCACCCATCCGGCTCACCACGACGGCGACGGTGATTGCGCCCAGAAACATGAACACCAGGGTCTGGAACGTGTTGACCCATGCCGTTCCGCGCAATCCGCCATAGGTGACGTACACCAGCACGACGAGGCAAATAACCAATCCACCGATCCACTCCGGGACCTGGCCGCCGGTGATCTGGTTGAGCGTCAGTCCACCTGCCATCACCCCGATCAGAAGGTACGGAATGACCAAAACCACGAGCACGACGAAGAGCGCCAGTCCGAGCGCGTCGGAGTCCCAGCGGTCACGGAAAAACTGCACCTGCGTAATGTACCCGTGTCGTTTGCCGATCGACCAGGCGCGGGTTCCGACGAAGAAGAACACGGCCGGGATCACCAGCCCCGAAATGGCCGGCATGAGACCGAAGACGCCGATGCCGGCGTGGTAGGCCTCACCCGAGGAACCGAGCAAGGCAAAGGCTGTCATGTTGGTGCCGAACAGAGACATCAGCAGCACGAACGGCCCGATCGACCGCGAGGCCATGAAGTAGTCTTCGCCCGTGCGGCGGAAGAGCCGGTGGCTGAAGGCACCGATGCCCATCACCAGCAGCAGGTACACGATGATGATGAACAGCGTCATCGCGACCCACGCCCCTTCTGCCACGGGCTGCTTGGCGGGTCATCAACCTCCAGGTGACTCGGCCAGGCGTGGCGCACGAGCAGGACCATCACGACCGCCGTCACCACCATGTACGCGACGTGGACCACGAGCCCGACCGGCAGACCAAGGAGCAACCGGCCGTCGTTCCACAGCCACCAGTCGTTGTGCAGCACATACAGCAACGCCAGGGCACTGTAGAGCAATCCGTGTTTCCTGTTCATGCAGTCCTCTGGCAGCTCACCGGGTCGTGTGGAGGCACGTGACGTCGGACAGGATCAGTCCTTCACCGTGCCGGGCAACGGCTCTTCGATGCGGAAGGGCTGATATTCCGGCAACTGGCAAAACTCGTCCATCGACTCTAGCAGGCCGGTGACGTCTTTGGTGTAGACGTTGCCGATCAACAGGTTGACCAGATCGTCCTTGCGCTCGGGAAACCGGCGCAGGAAGCCGGCGAAGTTGAAGTCTTCCGAATAGTAGGCGTAGACCAGCTTGCGGAAGGCCTCGACGCCAGCGAGGAACTGTTCGCCATGGCGTCCCAGAGTAGCCGCCGAGAGATCGTTCTGCCGGAGCGCCGCGAGAATCGAATCGGCGGCAAACTCGCCTCCCTTGAGTGCCAGGAAGACCCCGGAGGAGTAGATCGGGTCGAGAAAGCCGAAGGCGTCGCCGACCAGGACCCAGCCGTTACCGGCGATCCTACGGCTCGAGTACGAAAAGTCCTTGAGCACGCGGACGTCCTGGATCTGCTCGGATCCCTGAATGCGTTCGTGGACCGCCGAGCACTTGGCCACCTCCTGGTCGAACACCTGCTGGGGCGTTCCGTCACGTCCCTTGACGAGTCGATCCAGTGGGCCGACCACACCGACGCTGACAATGTCGTCGGGCAGCGGGATGTACCAGAACCAGGTCCGGGGCTCGGCAGTGTACAGGATCAACGTGGCGCCCTCGTCGATTCCCCCTCCGCGCCAGGCGCCACGGTAGCGAGTGAAGAACGAGCTTTGCATGAGGTTCGGGTCGCCTTGCTTGAGCTTCAGGCGGCGGGCCAGAAACGCCGATTGGCCGCTCGCGTCGACCACCACGCGCGAGCCGAGCTCACGCTCGGAGCCGTCGTTGAAGCGCACCCGCACCGCCACCGCCACCGCGCGTGCCCTCTCGCCGTCGAACAGGACGTCGGTAACCCGGGCCTCCTGACACACATCGACGCCTTGCGCGCGGGCATTCTCTAGCAGCATCTGGTCGAACTCGCCGCGGTCGACTTGCCATGTCTGCGAGCTGGGGCCGGGTTCGGTCTCGGAGAAGTAGAACGGCACGGCCGCCCGGCCGCTCTTGGAGAAGAACTGCACGCTGCGCTTGTGTGGAAAATGGCTACAGCGCATTTTTCCCAGAACCCCGAGCCGCTCCAGACTCCAGTAGGTGGCCGGCATCAGCGATTCGCCGATGCGAAAGCGCGGAAATCTCTCGCGCTCCAGCAATGCCACGCTGCGCCCGCCCTGCGCGATGAAGGTGGCGGTGGCGCTTCCGGCAGGGCCGCCGCCGATCACGATCACGTCGTACCTATCAGACTCGGTCATGGTCACCTGTCCATCGCGGGGGGTAGCAGGCCCACGGCCTGCTCGGCCGGGATCAACGTCAGCGGTTGCCTTCCGAGTCAGAAGTCGTAGCCCAGGCGGAGGGTCGCTGCGATCGGATTGGCCGGGGTCACCGACTGCGACCCGAACCCACGCCACAGGTATTCGGTATCGGTGAGGTTCTTCACGTTCAGGCTCACCCGGTAACCGGCCCAGCCATAGGAGAGGGCCGCCGAAACGATGAAGGCATCCGGAATCGTGAAGCGGTTGTCCTCGGCGATGAACTGCGCGCCGACGTAGCGCGCTCCGAGTCCGATGCCGAGTCCGGAGCGAAAGCTCTTGCTGCCCCAGAAATCGAACAAGTGCTGGGGTGCAAAGGCTGGCCGATTGCCCGAGTGATCGATCACGACCGGCACCAGGCCCGTCGGACCCGGCACCAGCAACTGTTCGGCGAACTGCGTAAGCTCGGCGTCGTTGTACGCGTACGACAGGACGGCTCGTAGGCCGCCGCCGGGCTCGGCGGCCAGCTCGAACTCGAAACCGCGCGAGCGCTGGTTGCCGACCTGTTGCGTGAAACCGTTGTCGTCCGGGATCGCGATGTTCTGACGTTCCAGCTCGTACACCGCTGCCGTGATGCGGCCGCGCCGGTCCAGCAGTTCGAGCCGGACTCCGAACTCGACCTGCTCGCTTTCCTCGGGCTCGAGCTGGCTGAACACTCGCGGCGAGGGGGGCGCGAAGGAGCGCGAGTAGTTCCCATACAGCGACAGGTTCGGATGCGGCAGGTAGACGGCGCCCAGCATTGGCGAGATCTCGTGATCGTCTCGCTGCCGGCCGGTGAGCGGGTCGTCGAAGTCGATGACATCGAGCCGCGCTCCTACCGAGAGTTGAAACCGCTCCGAGAAGCTGATCTGGTCGATGACGTAGGGGGCGAATATCCGGCTGCGCGTGTCACCTGCGGCGCCCTGTCCCGGCAACGGGAACGGTGGTAGACCCGGGTCGACCGGATCAACCAGATCTACCGGAGCCAGCAACCCGATCCCCAAAGAGAACTCGTCGGCAAGCCGAGACAGCTCGACTCCCGCCAGCAAGCTGTGCTGGCTATGGCCGGTCTCGAACGACAGGATGGCCTCGAGCTGGTTGCCGAAGAAGGTCTGGTCGTCGTCGAGCGCGATGGCGGTGCGGAACACGCTGGCCTGGACCACGCCGTTGATGAGCGTGCCGCTCGAGAGCCATCTCAACCTGCGGTAGTAGAGCTTGCTGCGCAGGGTGAGGGTTTCGCTCAGGCGTCCCTGGTAGTCGACCTGGAAGCGGTAGACGTCCTGTTCCGACCGGTCGAGTGGCGAATTGTAGTTGTTCTTGCGATCGACATCGGGCACCGCGTTCAGCAGCAGTGGGACGCCGGCATCGGGAGCGAACTCGGAGCGCACGTACTCGAAGCTGGTGTTGACCGAATGATGGTCCGAGAGCCGCCAGCTCAAGGCCGGGTTGACCGCGACCACCGTATTGGCCTTCTGGTTCCGGTAGCCCCGAGCGTCTCGAACTAGGGCATTGACCCGAAACGCGAGGTCGCTCTGTGGCGAGCCGAAGTTGGCATCGACGGTGCCCTCGACGGTGGAAAAGCTACCGAAGGCGGCGCCGATGTCCAGGCTGCTGAGCGGGAAGGGCTGTTTGCGCACCAGGTTGACCGTCCCCGCCAAAGGATTGCTACCGTATAGGAATCCGCCGGGACCCTTGAGCACTTCGACCAACTCGATGTTGTACAGCTGGTAGAACGTCGCCTCCGGCTCCGGCGCGCCATCGGTAAGGATCAGGCTGCTGCTGAGCGAGTCGAAGCCGCGGATCACGAAGTAGTCGTGGACCCCGAAACCGGGTTGTACATTGATGCTGCTCACGTTGCGCAGAGCGTCTCCGAGAACTTGCCCATACTGCTGCTCGAACAGCGCCCGGGTAACCACCCCCACGTTGTTGGGCGTCAGCCGCAACGACAACGGCAGCTTGGAAACAATTGTGTTCGACCGCGGGACCAGCGGCAGGCTGCCCTCGACGAAGATGAACTCGGTGGTACGGAGATCGAGGGTCTGAGCCTGTTGCCGCAGATCATCTTGTGCTTCCGTGTTCTGCCACGCCAGGGCGTTGGAGGTCAGGGCGCAGGAGGCGGCGAGCGTCGCCACCAGGAGAGCTGCTGCGGATCTGGTCATTAGGGTCAGACTCCAGGTCATGTGTAGCGGGCGGGTCGGTGCTCCGGGGCGTAGAACTCGGGTAGCAGCATGTCGACCTGTAGCAGCCCGTTCGGGGTCAGCTCCACGGCGTCCTCGGTGGTGTTCAACATGCCCTGCTGCGCGAGCTTGTCGAAAGCCGGGCCGAACTGCTCGAGGATATCGATACCGAACTTGTGCCGGAAATAGCTCACCTCGAGCGAGCCTGTCTTCATCTGCAGGATCACCTCCCTCGTCAGACGATCCAAGGGCGTGGTCGAGTAGGCACGCTCGAGCGGTAGCTCGTCGATTGCAACTCGTTCCAGGTAACTGCTCCAGCTGGCGGTGTTCTGGGCATGCACGCCGGACAGATGGCCGAACGAGGACACACCTGTACCCAGCATGTCGGCACCGTGCCACAGAGAGTCACGGTACAGGAAGCTCCCGCGCGTGTCCTTGCGAACCATCGTGTACGAACTCGAGATCTCGTAGCCCGCCGACGCCAGCTGGTCGAAAGCATACGCGTGCCATTCTCGCTTGAGCGTCCAATCGGCCAGTTCGGCGCCCAGCGCACCGTCCAGCAACTGCCGGGAGAACCGCGTGTTGTAGGGCAGTTCCATCTGGTAGATGGTCACCGAGTCCGGGCCGACATCGATGGTCTCGCGAACGGACTGGCGCCAGGTCTCCCAGGTCTCACCGATCAGACCCGCGATCAGGTCGATGTTGAGCTGCTCGAACTCGAGCGCCCGAATCCAGGGCAACGCGCGGTAGGTCTCCATACTGACGTGAGCGCGGCCGTTGATCTCGAGGATATGGTCGTTGAAGTTCTGCACCCCGAGGCTCAGGCGAGTGACGCCGATGCTACGGATCGTGGCGAGCTTGGATTCGCTCAGCGTGCCGGGCTCGCACTCGAACGCGATCTCACCGGCCCGGTCCCACGGCAATACCGCCTGCACGCGGTCGACGAGCTCTCGCAGATGCTTGCCGGCGATGTACGAAGGGGTCCCGCCGCCAAAGTACACGAAGCTCACCGGGCGCCCGGCAACGGCCGGCTGTTGCCCGTACAGCTCGATCTCTCGCGCCAGAGCATCGCAGTAAGCCTCCACCTGGGCGGCGTTCTTATCGGTGTAGAGCCGGAAGTAGCAGAACTTGCAGCGCTTGCGGCAAAAAGGAATGTGCAGGTACAGACCCAGCGGCGGAGATTCACTCGTCCAGGGGGTGTCCAGCGCCCGTTGGAACGCGTCCAGGTGGTCGCCGTTCCAGAGCGAATAGGGAGGGTAGTTGGAGACGAAGACGCTGCCCACCTCGGTCTGCTTGAGTTCGAGGCGATGGGTCGCGGGCTCGGGGCGCAATTCGAGTGGAGCTTTGTTGCCGGAAACTGCGCGGGTATCCATCGTAGAGGAGGCCTGCTAACGTCCCGAGGCGGGACGCTCTCCAAAGCAGTACAGAACGCCGTCTTCGGTGCCAATCACGAGCCTCCCGTCCACCACGCTCGGTGAGGCGACGATCGACGAGCCGGTCTCAAACTGCCACACCACCCTACCGTTGTGCACGTCCAGGGCGACGATTTCTCCCGAGCTCCCGCCTACGAACGCCCGGTCGGCGACGATCACCGGCGAGGAATCGATCCGAGCGCGTGAGGTGTATGTCCACAGCGGGGCACCGGTCGCAGGATCGATAGCGTGGACCATCTTATCGCGGCCGCCGACCAGCAGCAGCGTTTCGGTGACGGCCGCCGACGAGTAATAGGGGAACTTGCGGACAGGATGCTCGTAGGTCCACACCAGCTCCCCGCGGGCCAGGTCCACCGCCAGAACCTGGTTCTCGAAGGTACCGAAATACGCCCTGCCGTCGCGTATCGCCGGGCTGGCGCCGACGTAA
>JACZXM010000149.1:0-5648 GCA_022571615.1 Acidobacteriota bacterium
CAACGCCGCGATCCTGGCGCCGCTGGCCCTCGCGGTGCTCGCCTTCGCGGCGCTCGCCAGCTACCTGCCGGCGCGCCGGGCGGCGCGGACCGATCCGGTGGTCACGCTGCGCCGCCAGTAGGCCCTTGCCGTCGGCTCAAACCCACCTGTTGTCAGCATGCCGTCGACCGTTGAGAACTGCGGGTACGCCGGCGAAGGGCATACTGGCAATGCAGCCATGACCCCGCAGGCGCGGGGAGAGTCGATCGGTAAAGGCCCGACCCCTCTTGCTGCGCCAACCTCCCCACTACCCTGTCGCCGGCCCTGGACAGTTTGATCGAGGTTCTCGCTCGTTGACTCGGCTTTCGCTATAGAATATGTTTATTTTCGCTATGAGCGATCCCACATCCGAAATTGGTCGTAACATTCGCCGTCGTCGCCAGGCCCGTGGGCTGACGCTTGCCGGGTTGGCCAGCGCTAGCGGGGTGAGCGTGACCATGCTCTCGGAGGTGGAGCGCGCGGTCAAGAATCCCACCGTCAAGCTTGCCTGGCAGATTGCACGGGCGCTGGATTGTTCGATCACCGACCTGCTGGCGGAGCCTTCGCCTGAGGTGACCGTGGTTCGGGCTGCCGAGCGGTCCACGCTCGTGGACCCGGAGAGCGGGGTACGGCGGTACGGGATGTCGACCGAGCTGTCGCAACGCGGACTCGAGGTGGTCTGGTACGTGCTTCCCGCAGGGTCGAGCAGCGGCGAGATGTCGCCCAACCGGCCGGGAGTGCTCGAGCTCGTGTCGGTGTTGAGCGGGACGCTGACACTGTGTGTGGGGGGCGAGGTGCACGAGCTCCGGCGGGGCGACTCCATCACCTACGAGCCACAGACGGTGGTCGAGTACCGCAACGAGCGCCTGCGGCCATGCGAGCTGTTGTTGCTGAGCGATGCGAGCCGTGCTGGCAGGCCACGGCCGGCTAGAGCCTCATGAGAACCGCTGGCAACGGGCGGAACGAGATCCAACGCGTTCGCGTGATTGATTCACATACCGAGGGTGAGCCGACCCGGGTGGTGATTTCGGGGGGGCCGGACCTTGGATCTGGAACCGCCAGCGACCGTCTCGAGCGTTTTCGACAATTCCACGACGGGTTCCGTGATGCGGTGATCAACGAGCCGCGTGGCCACCGGGCGATGGTGGGAGCCTTGCTGTGTGAGCCGCACCAGGAACGGGCCCTCACGCAGGTGATCTTCTTCAACAACGTCGGCTGGCTCGGCATGTGCGGACACGGGACGATCGGCGTCGCCACCACGCTCGCCTGGCTGGGACGGATCGAGCCCGGATCGCACCGTCTCGAGACGCCGGTCGGCGACGTGAAGATCGTGCTGCGGGCAGATGGGATCGTGTCGGTACGGAACGTTGCCAGCTATCGTTGGGGCGCGGCGGTGGCGGTCCAAACGAGGCATCACGGCACGATCACCGGTGATGTGGCCTGGGGCGGCAACTGGTTCTTCCTGGTTTCCGAACACCGCCAACGGCTCGAGCTTGCCAACCTCGAAGCCCTCACCGCGTTGTGCCACGATGTTCGTTCGTCGCTCGCAGCGGCCGGCATCACTGGGGCGGCCGGGGCCGAGATCGACCACATCGAGCTGTTTGGCGATCCGAGCCGTCCCGATGCCGACAGCCGCAACTTCGTCCTCTGCCCGGGTGGAGAGTACGATCGCTCGCCCTGTGGCACTGGCACGAGTGCCAAGATGGCCTGCCTGTGGGCCGATGGAAAGCTGGCTCCTGGGGCGACGTGGCGGCAAGAGGGAATCACGGGGGGGCTGTTCACCGGGAGCTTCGAGCTCGCGGACGGCAAGGTGCTGCCTACGATCAGCGGCCGTGCCTGGGTGACCTCCGAGGCCGAGTTGGTCCTGCAGGCCGATGACCCGCTCCGGCAAGGGATTCGGGCACCATGAGCTTGCCCGACGTGCTGGTGGTCGGCGGCGGGATCGTCGGTGCTGCGTGTGCTCTGGAGCTGGCACGGGAGGGGCATCGTGTGGAGGTCCTGGAGCGTGGATTCACCGGCTGCGGGACCACAGCGACAGCGATGGGACACATCATCGTGCTGCACGACTCCCAGGCCCAGTTCCGGCTCACTCGCTGGTCGCAGGAGCTCTGGAGCGCCCTGGCCGATGAGCTGCCCGGTGAGGTGGAGGTCGATCGCTGCGGGTGCATCTGGATTGCCTCAGAAGAATCGCAGATGGACTGGGTGCGGGATAAGGCCGCTCTCTACCGGTCCCACGGTATCGAGGTGGAGGTTCTGGACTCGCTCGGGTTGGCACAAGCGGAGCCGAGCTTGAGGCCGAATCTCGCCGGCGGGCTGCGCATGCGGGAGGATCTGGTGCTGTATCCGCCAGCGGCCGCGCGGTGGCTTGTGCAGCGTGCCGTGGATGCCGGGGCGACGATCCGCACCGGGGTTTCGGTGCGCCGGGTGAGCGGCGCCGGGGCGACGCTCGATGATGGGTCGACTCGCGCCGCTGGCTGTGTGGTGGATGCCGCCGGGACCAAGGCACTCGAGCTGCTTCCCGAACCGATCCCCGGCCTGCAGTTTCGACCGCGCAAAGGTCATCTGGCGATCACCGATCGGGGGCCGCGGCGATGCTGGCATCAGCTGGCCGAGATCGGGTATCTGGCGAGCGCTCACACGCATGCGCAGACCTCCGTGGCATTCAATGTCCAGCCCCGGCGCACCGGCCAGGTGCTGGTGGGATCCTCGCGCCAATATGACCGCCACGACACCCGCGTCGAACCGGAGATTCTCGCTCGGATGCTGCGGCGCGCGATCGAGTTCATCCCGGCGCTCGCCGAGATGCGGGTGACCCGGACCTGGACCGGGTTGCGGCCCGCGACCGACGATAGGTTGCCGCTGATCGGTCCGGTGCCGGGCCACTCGGGCCTGTACCTGGCGACCGGGCACGAGGGACTCGGGATCACGACTTCGCTCGGAACGGGACGGCTGATCGCCGACATGGTGGCCGGCCGTTCCTCGGCGATCGACCCGGCACCGTACCGGCTCGATCGCTGCCTGGAGCCGCAGGCGTGAGCCGGCAGATCGAGGTTCGGGTCGACGGCCGAGCGCTGCGCGTACCGGCGGGAATCTCCGTCGCCGCTGCGATCGCGCGGGCCGGGGTCGCCGTGTTCCAGCGCTCGGTCGGCGGTGAGCCAAGGGGGCCACTGTGTGGAATGGGGATCTGTTTCGAGTGTCGCGTCGTGATCGACGGGCGGCGAGATGTGCGCTCCTGCATGGCGGTCTGCTCGGAGGGCATGGAGATCGAGGTTGCCCGTGCGTGAGGTAGCCTCCGAGGTCTTGATTCTGGGGGCCGGACCGGCAGGACTCGCCGCCGCCGCCGCCGCCGCCGAGGCCGGCGCGCGCGTCGACGTGATCGAGGGCAATCGCTCTCCGGGCGGACAGATCTGGCGCCCGGAAGGGGCAACGGAGGCTCATCCCACAACCCGTCGCTGGCAGCAACGGCTGCTGCGTACCGGGGTTCGGGTTCATCTGGAGACCACCGTTGTCGCCGCCGATGGGCCACGGTGCATCTACACGGTGTGCGGCGGTGAGATGTCGCGCTTCCGTACCTCCCGTCTGGTGCTGGCCACCGGCTCGCGGGAGCTTTTCCTGCCCTTCCCGGGCTGGACGCTTCCCGGCGTTACCGGCGTCGGTGGCCTGCAGGCGCTGGTGAAATCTGGCTGGCCGATCGAAGGGAAGCGGGTCGTGGTGGCAGGCAGCGGGCCGCTTTTGCTCGCGGTCGCCGATTCGTTGCGGCGGCGCGGAGCGAAGCTGCTGTTGATCGCCGAGCAGGCCCCCAGACGGGCGGTGGTAAGACTCGCCCGGCAACTGTGGCGCAGCCCGCGCAAGGCGATCCAGGCGCTCGGGCTGATGGCACGTCTGGTCCAGGTGCCGATGCGCTACGCCTGTTGGCCGCTGCGGGCAACCGGCGATGAGTGTGTGCGCAGCGTGTTGCTGCAAGGTTCCGATGGCTCCATCGAGCTCGAGTGCGATGCTTTGGCTTGCGGCTTCGGCCTGGTGCCGGAGATCGCCATCGCTGCATATCTGGGATGCGACGTCGAATGCGGGGCGATGTCGGTCGATGCGCAGCAGCAAAGCTCGGTTCCGGGTGTATACGGCGCCGGCGAGATCACCGGTGTCGGAGGCGTCGAGCTGGCCGTTGCCGAGGGCGCAGTAGCCGGGACCGCGGCCGCTGGAGCTCGGGTCCCCGTCCGCTGGTTGGCGCGTCGGGATCGCCAGCAGGCCTTCGTCTCTCACCTCGATCGAGCCTTTGCGCTGCGCCCCGAGCTGCGGCGCTTGGCCGCTCCGGAGACCATCGTGTGTCGCTGCGAGGACGTGGCGTTCGAGGCGTTGGCCGGCGCCGAGAGCGCCCGCGCCGCCAAGCTCGCGACTCGATGTGGCATGGGCTCCTGCCAGGGGCGGGTGTGCGGCCCGGCAACGAGATTCCTGTTCGGCTGGCACCATGACCGGGTGCGGCCGCCGTTCTTTCCGGTTCCGATGGCCGCGCTCGCTGCGATCGGCACCGTGCAGCCCTCGTCCGCGAACCCCGCTTGCTACCAGACCTTCACCATGGACTGCTAGCATTGCCGCAATGAGTGGCAATCAACGTCGGTACCAACTCGCGAACATTCTGCAGGAGGCCGGAGGCCTGCAGGAAGGAGTGGCGCGCAAGGCAGCCGAGGCGACCGGCGTGCCCGAGGCTGAGGTCTACGGGGTGGCGACCTTCTATCACCTGCTCACCAACGACGCCGGCGACCCGGTCACCGGCACCGCCGAGTACAAGGTCTGTGCCGCAGAGGTGCGCAAGCTCGACTCCATCCGGGGAGGAGGATCCGTTCCCGGGCAACTACTACGCCATCGATGGCCCAGGTCTCGCGCGCGAGAGGGTGAATCTCAGTCCAGACCCGGGCGAGAGCTGAAGGCGCTGTCGGGGAACCACTCGGCAATCGTGTAGTTCCGCGCGTTTGACGCCAGCGTTTTGTATAGTCTCACGGCTACCTGAGCGAGACTGCGCAATGGACCCCGGAACACGAGTCGGACCGTACGAGATCGTCGATCGCCTCGGTGAGGGCGGCATGGGCGTAGTGTACGCGGCGCGCGATGTCCGACTGGGTCGCGCGGTGGCGCTCAAGTTCGTGTCCGAGTCCATGGCGGCCGATGCCGAGAGCCTGGCCCGCTTCGAGCGCGAGGCGCGCGCGGCGTCGGCGCTCACCCACCCGAACATATGCGTGCTATACGACATCGGCGAGCACGGCGGCCGACCCTACCTGGTGATGGAGTTGCTGCAGGGGGAGACGCTGCAAGAGCGACTCGCCAGGGGCCCGCGACCGAGTGCTAGGACTCATCTGCGTCGGTCTGGGCGATCGCGAGCGAGCCCATGAGCACATTCTGGCCGACCTCGAGGCCGGGGCGCCGCGCTGGGCAGCGTGCTTCGGTGGGTATCCGTTCCCTGATTTGCTCGAGCATGTGGGGTTGCCGCGGATCGAGGATTTCTGCTTCATGGCGACCCAGGAGCCGAACGTCTATGCCGGGCTGGCGGTCGTGATCGTGCTCGCCGTGGCCGGCGTGCAAGGCTGGCGGGCCTACGACCTGGACCGGCGCAGCACACTCTCCGACCGCTACGCGGC
>JACZXM010000149.1:5658-7112 GCA_022571615.1 Acidobacteriota bacterium
TTCCCGGATTTGCTCGAGCATGTGGGATTGCCGCTTCCCGAGCGCTATCGCCGGTTGTCCGGCTGACGGTCAAGGCTCATACCAAGCCGCATTGTCTGTGGTAGAAACGAATCTCGCAGGACCCGTTCGTGTGGGACGACGGCCTGTGGATCTCTAGCAACCGTACGGCTCGCGCAAGAGCGATCTCCAGGAGGAAAGCGATGGGTTCGTATTTCGATGCGGTTCTGGCCGACGTGAAGGCCAAGAACCCTGCCGAGCCCGAGTTCCATCAAGCGGTATACGAGGTGCTGGAGTCGCTCGAGCTGGTGCTGGATCGGCGACCGGAGTACCGCAGCCACAAGATCATCGAACGGGTCGTGGAGCCGGAGCGCGTGATCATGTTCCGGGTGCCGTGGCTCGATGATGGCGGCCAGGTGCAGGTGAACCGCGGCTTTCGCATCGAGATGAATAGCGCCATCGGACCCTACAAAGGCGGTCTGCGTTTCCACCCTTCGGTCAACCTCGGCATCCTGAAGTTCCTCGCCTTCGAACAGGTATTCAAGAACTCGCTCACCACGCTGCCTATGGGCGGCGGTAAGGGCGGCTCGGACTTCGACCCCAAGGGCAAGAGCGACAACGAGGTCATGCGCTTCTGCCAGAGCTTCATGAGCGAGCTGTGCCGCCACATCGGCCCGGACACCGACGTGCCGGCCGGCGACATCGGCGTCGGCGGCCGCGAGATCGGCTTCCTGTTCGGCCAGTACAAGAGGCTGCGCAACGAGTTCACCGGCGTGCTGACCGGCAAGGGTCTCAATTGGGGCGGCTCGCTCATCCGGCCCGAGGCGACCGGCTACGGCGCGGTGTATTTCGCCGCCGAGATGCTCGCCACCCGCGACAAGACCCTCGAGGGCAAGACCTGCATCGTGTCGGGCAGCGGCAACGTGGCGCAGTACGCCAGCGAGAAGATCCTCGACCTCGGCGGCAAACCCGTCACCCTGTCGGACTCCGGCGGCTACATCTACGACGAAGAGGGCATCGACCGCGACAAGCTGGCCTTCGTCATGGATCTGAAGAACGTGCGCCGCGGCCGGATCAAGGAGTACGCCGAGAAGTACAGCGGCGCGGTGTACACCGAGGCCGACCCGAACGCCGGCCACAACGGCATCTGGGACCACAAGGCGGACTGCGCCTTCCCGAGCGCAACGCAGAACGAGGTCAACGAGAAGGACGCCGCCAACCTGCTCAAGAACGGTGTCTACCTCGTTTCAGAGGGCGCCAACATGCCGACCGTCATCGAGGGCGTCAACCAGTTCATCGACGCCGGCATCCTCTACGGCCCGGGCAAGGCGGCCAACGCCGGCGGCGTGGCGGTCTCCGGACTGGAAATGACGCAAAACGCCATGCGGCTGGCGTGGTCGCGCGAGGAAGTGGACGAGCGGCTGCACAACATCATGCGAAGCATTCATGCCAACTGC
>JACZXM010000150.1 GCA_022571615.1 Acidobacteriota bacterium
AGCCCTGTACGATGCCTTCCTGGAGGACCGCCACCTGGTGTCCGAAGGCAAGCTGATCGAGATCTCCTATCGCCAGCTGGTCGATCAGCCGCTGGCGACCCTCCAATCGGTCTATGCCGCGCTCGGGCTGCCCGACTTCGAGCCGGCTCGGCCCGCGCTTGAGGTCTACCTACATTCGGTACGCGGCTACAAGAGGAACGTCTACCCGGAGCTTCCTCGCTCGCTACGAGCCCGGATCGGGCGCCATTGGCACCGCTGCTTCGACGCCTGGGGCTATCCCCTCTAACAGCCCGTGGCAGAAGTGGCGTGGGATCAGAGTTCCAGGCGCAGGAAACGAGGCTATCATGCGCTCCTTGTTTGGCAGGCTAGCAAGGAGATTTTGCGATGGTGCGTTTCGCTCGCAGGTTGTTTTCCCTTCCGGCGGCCCCGCTGGGGGTAATGGCGCTGGCCTTGTTGCTCATTCGCCTCGGGATCGTGTCGCCGCTGGCCGGATTCGGCGCCTTCATTCTCGCGTGGGCCGGTGGCGGCGTGGCATTGCTGGCGGCCGGCGCGATCGCGCTGGGTCGCGGCACGTCCGAACCTGGCACCGCCCGGTGGCGCATCCTGGGGGGCGCTCTCTTGCTCGGGACGCTCGTCCTGGTGGCCTACCGCGGCCGCGGACCGGCTATTCATGACATCACCACCGATCTGCAGGACCCGCCATCATTCGCCGTGCCGTCACTGCCCGGCCAACCGGATCGCGACATGGCGTATCCGCGTGGTGGCAGCGACGTTCCGGCCCTGCAGCGGGCAGCGTACCCCGGGATTCGGTCGCTATCGGTGCGTGCTCCGCGAGAGCGGGTGTTCGCAGCGGCGCTCGACGCCGCCCATCAGCTTGGCTGGACGATCACCTCGAGCGACCCACAGAGAGGCCGGATCGAGGCCTTCGCTGTCACGCGCCTATTCCGTTTCGTCGACGACATCGCGGTGCGTATCCGTCCCGGGACAGAAGGCACGATGATCATCGACGTAAGATCGACCTCACGCGTCGGCCGCAGCGACATGGGAGCCAACGCCGCTCGCATCCGACGCTTTCTGGACACGCTCGGTCCACTGCTGGCGGTTCAAGCATCCCAATGATCTGGCTAGAGGCTAGTCGCCGCCAGCGATACGTGGAGATCGGAACAGGGCGATCGAGCTGGTAAAGCCGTGCAGGAACGTCTTGCGATGGACCGGCCCGATCTCGCCGCTGCAGAAGAATCCTCCGATCGGCACCGGTCCCAGATGGTGCGCGATCATGCGGCTGTCATGGTGAGCCTCGCCGTACAGCGTGGCCCCGCGGCCGAGACACGAAAACAACAGCGCCCCCTCGGGATCGGGCCCGCCGAGCTGCTTGTACTCCTTCAAGAGCTGCTCCAGATCCCGTGCCGAAGAGGCCGCGTCGCGCAGGTGGAACTGCACCACCTGGCCCCTTTCGAGTGTCTCTCCCACCATGATCACGCCGGTCTCGGTGTCGATGCCCATCAGGTTGCGGATCAGGAAGTCACCGTGACCATATTCGCTCAGCCCCTGTTTCATGACCACGCCGATGCACACCGAATGCCGAAACACCGCGCGGTCCGGTGCTGGCAACTCGGCGAACACCTCGCTCAGCAGATCGGTCGGCCGGCGACCGTCGAGCTCGAGAATGCGGTTGCGAAATACCCGGGTAACGAACAGCGGTGCCCCGATCGGGCGGCAGCCCTGGGCGACGATCGTATCGACGTCGAGATCACCGGCCATCGCCAGACCGACCGCGCCTTCGGCGTACACACTCTCGTTCAGAAAAAGGGCATTGTCGTTGGGCTGAACCGCTCCGCTCGCCAGGCCGCCGGTCTTGACGCTGCGCGGGAACGCGTTGTCGAGCGAAGAGAGCAGCGCTCGCGCATCGCAGCTGTGGGGATCCGGCAGAAGCACGAAATGCACCGGCTCCTCGCCCCCCAGGTCGAGCAGCTCGGGCCACAGCGAAGGCTCTTGCTCCAGCAACTCGGTTTGGTCCTGGTCGAGGTAGAAGGGGCGGAGCCGTACCCCCGGGAGAGCCGCCGCGGTCACCGAGATTGCCGTAGCATGTTCGATCTCGCGACCGCCGCCGACGACGCCGCCACCGGTACAACCGATAATCGTCGCGGTCGGAAAGAACAGCCGCAGCGTGCCGGACAGCTCCGGATAGTCCTTCTCGTGATGCGGCGAGACGAAGACCAACAGAAGGTCGGCGGGTGCGCCTTCCAGTTGCCGCACGATCTCGGCTGCCGCTTGGCGCAGGGCAGCTTCGAGGAAAGGTTCCTCCGACACGAACGAGGCCCATTTCATGAGCGCCAGTGTATACCGCCCAGCGGCTCCCCCTAGCCGGCGCTTCTCAATGGGCTGCCACTGCGACGTCGCGTCCGGGATCCGATTGCTACAATCAGAGCGGCTCCCAGCTGTCGATCTCGATGCCCTGAGGCTCATGGTGCTCAATCCACTGAAGCGAATCCTGCGCAAGCGAAAGTACGGCGACGAGGTGATCGTGGTCTCGGGGCTGCCACGCTCCGGAACCTCGATGATGATGCGGATGCTGGACACGGCGGGACTGACGATCCTGACCGATCACGAGCGCGCCGCCGACGAGGACAACCCTGAGGGGTACTACGAGCACGAGCGGGTCAAAGCCCTGGAGAGCGAGACCGATAAGTCCTGGGTCGCCGAGGCGCGCGGCAAGGTTCTGAAGGTGATCTCGATGCTGCTGAAGGACTTGCCGGACGACAACTTCTACCGGGTCATCTTCATGCGGCGTGACCTCGACGAGGTCGTCGCCTCGCAGAACAGGATGCTCGAGCGCCGCGGCGAGGATAATCCAATCGAAGACCAGCGGACCAAGGACTACTACCTGCGCCACCTGGTGCAAGTGAAGTTCCTGGTGCGCAACCGCGACAACATCGAGATGCTCGAGGCCAGCTACCGTGAGGCCCTCGACCGGCCGCTGGAGTTCGCGCGCCGCGTCAATAAGTTTCTGGGAGGGAGCCTCGACGCCGAGACCATGGCTGCGGTCGTCGATCCGCAACTGTACCGGAATCGCAAGGATCGACTGCGGCAGCCTTAGCAGCCCGACTTGCGACGCGCCTGGAGCTCGGCGTTCCGCTGACAGCGCTACTGCCGCTGCCGCCGGCTGAGCGAATAGACGAGGACAGAGAACGCCAGCAGCGCCAGCAATGCGTACAGGCCGATGCGGTACTCCGACCGGGACATCAGCGCCAGCACCCCCGAACCGGCACTGGTAAACACGACCGCTCCGGGGAAGATCCCTACCGCGGTGGTCCACAGGAACGTGCTGCGCCGCATCGCGGTGAACCCGGAGGCCCAGTTCAGCCCGGTGAAAGCGACCGTCGGGAGCAGTCGCAGACCGAGCAACACCGGCCAACCGGCCGATTCGACCAGTTCGTCTGCCCGCGCCAATAGGCGCTCGGACGCGAGACGGGCACCAAGAGGTCGCCCGCACCGCCGCGCCAGCTCGAAGCTGATCTGTGCGCCAATCAGCGAGCACGACCAGGTAACGAGCGTTCCCCAAAGCGGACCGAACACCATGCCGTTGATCATCGCCGGGATCTCGGCCGGGACCGGGAGTACGGCCACGGCGACGGTAAACGCCGGTGCAAGAAAATACACCAAGCTGCCGGAATCCTGGATCCAGGCGCCGAGGGCTTCCAACATGTGCACGGTAGTTCCTGGACTGGAGTACTTGGGTCGCCCTACTCCCAATCGATCCAGCGATGAAGCAAACAGGTTCGAAGCCGGAATTCCAGCGGCTCGCCGGCCGGGCACGACCCCCTTGCTCTGCGGTAGTCTGTCTTACAAAGAGCGATTCTTCCTGCGGAGGTGCTGGATGCTACACACGATACCGCCCGTGAGCTTTCTGACCGTCACCGTGCTGCTACTGTGCGCGGGCGCCGCTGGCGGCCAACGGCAGGATGTCGAAAGCTACCGCATGGCGCGCTCGCTTGCGCTTCGAGGTCAGCTCGACCGGGCCCTGGACCTGTTCTCGGACGAGCTCGGGCGTGGCTTCGACCCCGCACAGGCACTCGCCGACCCGGCCTGGACACAGGCAAGGCGCGATCCGAGGTTTCAGCGGATCGTTCGCGAGGCGACCGTTGCCCCAGAGTCGTGGATCGCTCCCTACGATGAGCCCGGCGACCGGTTCGTCTGGATCTTGAAGCTCGAGACCGCAACGGGTGAGCCGATTCCCGGGTTGCTCGTGTATGCCGATCAGACCGACGCGAGCGGCACCTACGGGCCGGACCGAGAGGATGACCGCAACCCGCGGCTATGGGCGTACGCCCTCAGCGACGAGCAGGGCGAAGTCCGTTTCCATACTATCCGCCCCGCTCCGCACACCGCGCGACCTGGACTCCAGCACATCCACTACCGCGTCGGTGCCGCCAGCACCGCCGATCTGAGTGGCAGGGCGCTGTTCGAGGACGATCCCCTGCTCGACGACGCCGCGCGGGAACGCGCGCGACGGCAGGGCTGGCCGATTCTGCGGCTGCAGGGACAACCCGGATCGCTGCGTGCCGCCAGCAAGCTGACCGTGCGCACCTCCAGCTCGCAGGTGCCCTCGGGCAGGGCTAGCGGCCCGCGGGCTGCCCCATCGAGTGCAGCGCCGTAGACATGCCGCTTTCCGCACCCGCAGTAGCACCCCTTTGAGAAATGCAGGAGGCTGGTGCCCATGGCTGGGGATCTGACTGCGGTGGTGTGGGATTTCGACGGCACACTTGTCGACACACGGCAAAAGAACCTCAACGTCACAAGCACTCTGGTCGAGCTGGTCAAGGGCGTGGGGGCCGATTCCTTCAAAGCGCTGCGCTCGCTGCGACACTACGAGGCGGCGCTGCAGAGGCATCACGACTGGAAGGCCTTCTATCGCCAGGAGCTCGACATGTCCGAGCCCGAGATGCTGGACGCCGGGTCGCGCTGGGCCGAGCTGCAGCTTGCCGACCGCACGCAAGCTCGCGTCTACGACGGCATACCGGAGGTGCTTGCCGAGCTTTCCTACCTCCCACAGGGCATCGTATCGCTCAACTCACGGCCCAATATCCTGCGCTTCCTCGAGCGGTTGAAGCTATCGGGACTCTTTGGTCAGGTCATCGGGTATGAGGCCTTCGATCCATCTCGGCACAAACCACACCCCGATGCCCTGGTGAGCTGCATCCGCAGCCTCACCGATCTGCGCCCCGGTAAGGTGCTGTACGTGGGAGACCACGAGACAGACATCGAGTGCGCGCACAACACCACGGCGCACTTCGCGCACACGGGAGTTGCCATCGAGGTCTTGAGCGTGGGGGCCGTGTACGCGCCGCTGGCCGACGACTCGCGATGGTCCGCGCGACCCCATTACCGGGCCGAAGACCCCCGTCAGATCCTCGCCTTCGCTCAGGAGGTGTCGACGCTGTCGAGAGGGGCAGGCTTGCCGAGCTCGAACCCAGCGTAGACCAGAACCGCGGCCATCGCGCCCTCGATCAGGCCGCTGAGCAACGTGTGTGCCCACATCCCGTCCGTCCCCAGGCTCACGACCCGTCCGATGAAGAGGCCACCGTAGGCGACCGAGGCCGCCAGCAGCCATTGGCGTCCCCCCGCCCCGCCAAAGGTGCCCCGAATTAGGATGACACCCATCGCCATGATCAAGCCGCCGAAGGCGGCTCTCATCTACGCCCATCGCACCCCCGGTAAGCGGGTCGAGCCGGATCATGTCGGCGATGCCCTAGCAGGCCGTGCGGCGCGGCGCCCCGCCGGGGCATCACTCTGTGCGGACCCTTACCGTCCGCCGATTGCCTTCCCAGCAGATTGCCGCCCGGTACTCGGACGCGATCCCCAGCTCCGCAAAGCGCCAGTGGGACGGATGATCGTCTGCCAACTCGGTCCATACCAGGGTCGGCTCATGGTTCTCGAAATCGATCTGGAAACGGCTCGGCGCAAACCGCAGACCAACCCCGACCGCCTTCAAGTAGGCTTCCTTGAGCACCCAGGTACGGTAGAAACCGCGCCGCTGTTCGGATTCCGGGAGACCACTCAGCCAACGATGCTCGGGCTCCGAGAAATAGCGACGCGCCAGGCGGACAAACGGCCGGTCGCGCATCTGGTACTCGATGTCCACACCGATGCGGGCGTGCGGTCCGACCGCGACCAGCGCCAGGCTGCCGGAATGGGTCAGGTTGAAGCCCAGCTCCGGGCTCTCGTCCAACTCCGGTTTGCCGTTGGGTCCGTAGAGGAACTTGATCGTGCCCGCATCTTGCCGCAGATAGCTCGACAGGATGCGGCGCAGCGCCGCCTGCGCGGCGACGAACAGTGGGTTGGTGGATGGCGTGCCGCTCGGCGGTGGCGGCGTTCCCAAGTCTGGATCCGTTGCGGTTTGCTCGACCGTGGGCTGCGAACCCAGGTTGGGCTGCGAATCATCCGGCGGGGCGAGCACGCCAAGAGGCGGTTGTTCGGTGTTGCCGGCCTTGTCGGTGGCCAGCGCGAGGAATTCGTAGGTGCGACCCGGTTGGCCTTGGTAGACGGCCGAGGTTTCGGTCGACTGCCGCTGCCAGATCATAAAGTCGCCACCGTCTTCCGCTACATAAACGGTGACGTGCTTGACGCCCGACCCGCCGTTATCGTCCGTGGCGGTCCAACGCACCTCGAAGTTCGATCCGCCGGCCACCAGCGCTGTGGCAGTTAGGATGGTCGTCGGAGCGACGGCGTCGATCGTGTTGACAATCGGGGCCGCGTCTTGCGGGGGGGCCGTGTCCAACAGCACACGAGCATTGGCTTGGATCTCGTCACCGGTCGACACAGTCTTGTCAGTGAGGACGGAATAGGTCACAAACCCATTGCCCGTACCGCTGACCGTGTTGGGCGGCAGCAAACCGCGGTCGGGGTCCGAGATCAACTGGCCTGTGTTTGGATCGATGGCTTGCAATAACCAGGTGGCGGTGCTGCTTCCCACGTCGATGCCGGCGATGACCCGCAGGATGAAGCCTTTGCTGGCGGTGAAGTCAAAGTCGCCCTGGAAATTGGCCCGGTGGGCGGGGACGTGGACTTGGATGTCACCGAC
>JACZXM010000151.1 GCA_022571615.1 Acidobacteriota bacterium
GCGCGCACCGCGAACTCCCGACCTGCGGCGGTCGAGCGTGCGATCAGCAAGTTGGCGACGTTGGCGCAGGCGATCAGGAGAACCATCGCCACCGCGCCGAGCATGGTGAACAGAAGCTGCGGGATCTGGTAGCCGATGATCTCTCGAACATAGGGCCTCGAGATCATGGTCATGCCGGCGTTGGTGTCCGGGTGCTCCAGCGCCAGTTGCGCCATGATGCGGTCGATATCCGCCTGTCCCTGTTGCACCGACACCCCGTCCGCGAGCCTGCCCACAAAGATCAGCGGCGGTCCTTCGCTGCGCTCGATCTCACCGTAGGCGACCCGCAACGGCTGCCAAATCTGCTGGATGATGGGAAACTCGAAGCCCTCCGGCATGACGCCGAGAACCGTGGTCTGTGTGCCGTTGATCCGTGCCGTCGTGCCAACCACGTCGGGATCGGCGCCGAGCCTTTCGCGCCAGAAGCGGTTGCCCACCACGGCGACTGCCGGCCCACCGAGGATCTCTTCGTCGTCGGTGAACACACGGCCGAGAACGGGCTGCTCTCCGAGAAGCTCGAACATATTCGCGGTCACGTACGCTCCCTGGACCAACTCTGGATCGGCACCGGGCGGACTGACGTTGAAGGGTTGGGCGTTGATGGCTGCGATGCCATCGAAGGTTGTCTGGCGCTCGACGATGTCGCGATAGTCATGGATACGCCCAAGCAGACGACTTGGGCCTTCGCTCGGGTTGATCCGCATGAGTGCGGTCAGCTCGTGCG
This sequence comes from Acidobacteriota bacterium, assembly GCA_022571615.1. Taxonomy (GTDB): domain Bacteria; phylum Acidobacteriota; class UBA890; order UBA890; family WLXD01; genus JACZXM01. The sequence goes on from JACZXM010000151.1 coordinate 764, forward strand.
GATCGTCGAAGGGCAGGCCGCGCAACACAACACCGTTGACGATGCTGAACATCGCCGTCGTCAAGCCGATACCAAGGCCGATGGCCACGATGGCGATCAGGGCCGTGCCGGGAGTGCGAACAAGCCGCCGAACGGCATAACGAAGGTCGGATCCCAGGGTGTTCATCAAGCTTGATTCCTCTTCGGGGAGACGGATTAGGTGACCATGACGACCCAACCCATGGGTCCACCAGGCGCGGGGCAGAGAGAACGCCAGATCGCGGGCAAGGACAGCGGCCAGGCGCAGGGGCCGAGGCCCGGTGGCGTAGAGCTCCTGCCGACGGCGCTCCGTCGCGGCGAGCACATCGTCACCGTACGCCCGCCGGAAGCGCGGTGGGTACAGCGCCAGGAGCAAACGAAAGATCGCGGGCTCGTTCATGCCGCAGAGAGTCCTTCAGACAAGGTGCTTGTCGCGCGCGAAGCTCAGCACGCGCGAGAGCGTCTCGGCCTCGCGCTCCAGCACAACGCGACCCTTGTCGCTGAGCCGATAGTAACGGCGGCGCCCCACGCGAGAGCTGTCCTCGGGGGCGCGGGTTTCCTCGATCAGACCGGTTTCGGAAAGCCTGCTGAGCGACCAATACAAGGAGCCGGGCCCCAGAGAGATCGACCCCTCGGAGCGCTCCTCGACCTCCTTGGCCATGGCATATCCATGTCGTTCGCCGTCGACCAGCGTCAACAGGAGAAAGAAAAACGCTGGCGTGATACGGACTTGGGAGCCCTTTCCCACGGTGCCGAGTCCTTCCTACGGAGACCAATACATCAGTTTCTGTAGGTTACTACGCCGATGACGGCGCGTTGGTTTCAGTTCAGCGATCCTGATTGCGTGTGGTGCGGCCCGGGGTGCCGTACGCAGGCGAACTCGCAGCGGGCGAAACCTGAGGTGCAAGCAGTCGTCAAACAGGCAGGAACCCGCCTTCCGCCAACGTCTGACCACGACGAGACCACCTGCTCGTCAGGAGCCGCAGCGAAAATGCCCACCTTCACTCGGAATCTTCGCTTTGGCCTGCGGATGCTCGTCAAGCAGCCCGGGATCTCTGCAATCTCGATCATGGCACTGGCGCTGGGCATTGGCCTGACGGCGATGATGTACAGCATCGTGCACGCTGCCGACCGTGATCTGCCGTTCGAGGGTGGCGCTCGCATCTTCCATCTGCAAAGCACAAACCACGGGCAGGGCATCCAGCAAATGGGGGTCCTACAGCACGACTATCTCGACTGGCGCGCGCAGCAGACCAGCTTCGAGGACTTAGCAGCGTTTTATCAGGGAACCATCAACGTCAGCGGATCCGAGCGGCCGGTGCGGTTCGAAGGGGCATTCATGACGCCATCGACGTTCGCGTTGATCCGCACGGAGGCAGCGCTCGGTAGAGTCTTCGCGGAGTCCGACGCCGAGTTTGGCGCACCGCCGGCTCTATTGCTCGGTCACGACTTATGGCGCAATCAGTATCAATCCGACCCTGGCGTGGTGGGTCGCGAAGTGCGGGTAAACGGCCGACCCGGGACCATCATCGGGGTGATGCCCGAGGGCTTCAGTTTTCCGTTCTCCGAGGAAGCCTGGCTGCCGCTGCAGATCGACATGACGCCAACCGATCGCGGCCAGAACCTCCTCGCGCTCGATGTGATCGGGCGATTGCCGGAAGGTACGACCCTCGACTACGCGGTGGCGGAGCTCGACCGCATCGCTGAGCGGCTCGAGGCGCAGTATCCAGAAACCAACGAGGGCCGGCGCGTCTTTGGGCAGCGCTACGTACGTGATTACATCGACAACGACACCATGATGATGCTCTGGACCATGCAGGGAGCGGTGCTGTTGGTGTTGTTGATCGCCTGCGCCAACGTTGCGAACCTACTGCTGTCAAGAGCCCTGGACCGCAGCAAAGAGGTGGCCATCCGTACCGCCCTGGGTGCCAGTCGGCGTCAGATTATGGCGCAATTTCTCACCGAGGTGATGGTGCTATCGACAATCGGCGGTCTGCTGGGCCTGGTGATCGCGCGGATCGGCACGGGCATGTTCGAGGCCGCGATCGCGGACATCCAGAAGCCGTTCTGGATCGTGATCAACCTCGACTGGACCGTGTTCCTGGTAACCGGGGCAGCGGTCTTGGTGGCGAGCCTGTTGGCGGGCATGCTGCCGGCGTTGCAGGTGTCCGGATCCAACCTCAACGACGTACTCAAGGACGAGGCCAGGGGTTCTTCGAGCTTCAAGCTGGGCCGTGTGAGCAAGGCTCTTGTGGTGGTGGAAGTGGCGTTCTCCTGCGGCCTGCTCGTCGGAGCCGGCCTGATGATCAAGAGCGTGGTGCAGCTGTCGAACGTCGATTACGGGTTCCCAACCGAGGTCTTCACCGCGCGCGTCGGTCTGTTCGAGTCGGACTATCCGGAGGTCGAGCAACGGCGACAGTTCTTCCGCGAGCTGCGCGATCGGCTGGCGGCCCAACCCGGGGTGCTCGCTGCCACTCTGACCGACGCGCTGCCGGGCTCGCAAATGGCCGGCATGACCCGCTTCAAGATCGAGGGCGAGTCATATGTCAATCGAGAGGATCATCCGCTCGCTAATACGGCGGTGATCGGTGCTGGATTCCTGGAGACATTCGACATTGGAGTGCTCCAGGGGCGCGACTTCAATCGACTCGACACTGTGGACAGCCTGCCAGTCGTGCTGGTGAACCGCAGCCACGCGGAGAAGTTCTTCCCCGACGAAAGCCCGTTGGGTCAGCGGATTCGCTATGGCACTGATGAGGAGTCTGACAACCCTTGGCTAACTATCGTCGGGGTAGTGCCAGATCTGTACATGAACGGCGTTGCCAACGCCGGACGGCGAGCACCGGATGGCATGTACTTGGCGCTGGAGCAGACCGACCGGCGGTTCCTGAGCATCGCGGTCCGCGGCCAGGGAGACCCGTTGGCAATGGCCGGCACGGTGCGCCAACAGGTAGTGGGCCTCGATCCGGACCTGCCCATCTACTGGGTGAGGACCTTGCAGGACCGTATCGACGAGGACACCTGGTTCTACCGTGTCTTTGGCAACCTGTTCATGGTGTTCGGATTCGCGGCCCTGTTCCTGGCGACCATCGGGCTGTACGGCGTCATGTCATTCTCGGTGCGGCGACGGACATCCGAGGTAGGGCTGCGGATGGCGCTCGGGGCCCGCAGGGCCGACGTGCTGCGGTTGGTCGTCAAGCAAGGGCTGTCGCAGATCGGAATCGGGCTGGTACTCGGGCTGGGTCTGGCGGCGTTGACCGGCGGCGGCCTACAGATGGTCCTGTTCCAGGTGGATGCCCGGGATCCGGCGATCTTCGCCGGAATCACGCTCGTCTTGGCGATCACGGGCATGGTCGCCTGTCTGCTGCCGGCGAACCGAGCCTCGAGAATCGATCCGGTCATCGCTCTGCGCAATCAGTGAGCTGAGCACGACCCTGTGCTCGCCTCGTAGGTACTCCGGGTTGATAATCAACCGGGGGAGCCAAGTCGCACAGGAGAGACGGATGAGATTCGAAGGCGTGATGGCCGCGATCACGACGCCGTTCAAACAAGACCTGTCGGTGGATCACGACTTCATTGCCAAGCATGTGAACTGGCTGGTCGATCATGGGTGCACCGGGATCGTGCCGCTGGGATCGTTGGGCGAAGGTAATACGCTGAGCTTTCAGGAGAAGGTCGAGATTCTGCGCACCTGCGTGTCGGCGCTGGACGGACGGGTCCCGGTGATGCCCGGCATCTCGGCGCTCAGCACGGCTGAGGCGGTCCGGCTATGCAAAGAAGCACAGGGCATCGGGTGCAGTGGGCTGATGGCGTTGCCGCCGTACGTGCACAACGGTGCTTGGCACGAGACCAAGGCTCACTTCGGGGCCATCTTCGAAGCTACCGATCTGCCGTGCATGCTCTACAACAACCCGATTGCCTATGGCGTCGACGTCGGGCCGGAGAAGATCGCGGTGCTGGCACAGGAGCACGAGAATCTGCGGGCGGTCAAGGAGTCCAGCGGCGACGTGCGCCGCGTGACCGCCGTCAAGGCGTTGGTCGGTGACCGGCTCGCAGTCTTCGCGGGTCTCGATGACATGCCGTTCGAAGCTTGCTGGTCAGGAGCTTCCGGTTGGATCGCCGGGCTGGTGAACGCGCTCCCGAAGGAGTCGGTCGAGCTGTTCAACCTCTCCAGAGATGGGGAACGCGAGCGCGCTTTCGAGCTTTACCGCTGGTTCCTGCCGTTGCTGCGTATGGATACGGTCCCGGAATTCGTGCAACTGATCAAGCTGGTGCAGACGGAGGTGGGAATGGGCACGGAGAGGGTTCGCCCACCGCGCCAGCTCTTGCCCGATCCTGTCCGGCAGGCGGCCCTGGATCAGATCCGCGAGCGGCTGGCGAACCGGCCCGCGGTGTGAGCGCTGGTGCCCGGCTACGACCGCGCGCCGATGGCCTCGTGGACCACGTCGTCCTGGGTCCATTGCTGGTCGATGAAGCGCCAGAGCCGACCGGTCGGATTGGCATCGCGCAGCTCGGGCGGGAGGCGATTGTCGCGAACGTTGTCGTAGCACTCGAGCATGCCGAAGCGGCGCAGTGCCGCGGGAATGCCCACGGCGGTGAAGCCGGGGTGACCAGTGGCCGGATAGGGACCGCCGTGGTTCATCGCCGCGCTGACCGCCACGCCGGTCGGCATCTTGTCGTTCAGGAGTCGGCCGACGCGGCGCCGCAACGGCTTGGTCACGCGGCCGTATAGCTCGTTGTCCGCGTCGCCTGAATGAGCATAGATACAACCGGTCAGGTTGCCCTCGAAGGCGGCGGCAATTCGGACCATCTCTCCTTCATCGTCAGCCACCACCAGGAGGTTTCCGTTGCCGAAAGCCTCGGTCTGCGACCTGGCGGGATCTGCGAGAAAATCCTTGCCGGTGATTCTCAGGAGTGTGTTCTGAAACCGGCAGCCGCTGTCCTGAAGCGCATTTCCGCCGACCAGCAGCGAGGCACCAGCCTGGCAGAGTGTCTCAACGGCAGTTTCCATTCCCCTCACTCCGGCAGCGCCCAGCAGCGCACCCACCGGTGATGCCTCGAAACGTGCCACCAGGTCGGCGATGAACGCCTCGGTTCGTGTGCCGGCGGCCAGCACCACGATCCCGGGATTGGTGCAGAATTGGCCGGCGCCCAGAAGCGCCGAGCCGTGGAATTCCTCCGCTAGGGCCTCCGATCGTTCTTGCAACGCCCCGGGAAGAAGAAATACCGGGTTGACGCTGCTGAGCTCCACGTAGATCGGCTTGCCGGCCCCGTCGGCGGCCGCCTTGAGCACCAACCCTGCCGAACGCGAGCCGGTGTATGCGCACGCCCCAATGAGCGGGTGCGACACCAACCAGACACCGTCCTCGTGCGAGGTCCGATAGATCATCTGCACCGTCGCCGGCGGGAGTCCAGACTGCTGCAGCGCCACGAAGGCCTCCTCGGCCAGCAGCTGTGTGGTGCGAGGGTGGCTCGAATGCGCCTTCGCGATCACCGGATTGCCGGCCGCGATGGCGGCGGCGAAATCGCCGCCAGCAATGCCGTTGAAGGCGAGCGGAAAGTTGTTCGGACCGAAGACGGCCACCGGCCCGCCGAGTGGCCCCAAGAACGAGCGGATACCGTTCGCAGTGTCGATCGTCGGCATCGTCCAGCCCGTGTCGCGGGCCGCGGCTGCCGCTTGGCGAAGTTGGTTGGTCGTCCGCGGTAGCTCGACGTCCGCCAGGCGCGGCGATACCGGTAACGCGGTCTCCAGACTCGCCACCGCAGCGATCTGCTCCTTGGCAGCGTCGATCCGGTCGGCGTAGCCCTCCAGGAAGCTGGCGATCCGTTCAGAGCCGGCGTCCTCCAGCGCCGATGCGGCGGCACTGCCCGCCTCTAGCAGAGCCTCAACATCGCTCCGGGTGCTTACCGGGTACACATGCGGCAGCGTCTCGCGAGTGTCGGGGTTCATCGCCCGGAAGCTGTCGGTCGCCTCGGCGGGGCGCCATTCGCCGCCGATCAGCACTCTTTCCAACGTGGTGTTCACGCGTACACTCCTGTTCAGGGTTCGTGTTGAGATCGTTGACCCAGCGACTCCAGGTCGACGTTCCCACCCGAGAGAATCACGCCGATCCTCCTGTTGTCAGCCGAGATCTTCCGTTCCAGGAGCGCGGCCACCGGCACCGCGGCGCTCGGCTCGATGACGATCTTCATGGTCTCCCAAACCCGGCGCATCGCCTCGAGGATTGCCTGCTCGGAGACCGTGACGATGTCGGCCACGTGGCGGGCGATAATCGGAAAGG
>JACZXM010000152.1 GCA_022571615.1 Acidobacteriota bacterium
GTTCACCACCCCGTGGAGGTGATGAAGCGGTAGCACGTGCAGGATTCGATCCTCGGGGCGCCACTCCCATGCTTGAACCAGGGCCTCGATTTGCGCCTCGATGTTGGAGTGGGTGGTGACCACGCCCTTGGGCCGCCCGGTCGTCCCGCTGGTGTAGACCATCATGGCCCGACGTGCCGGATCGATCTGGGGCAGCAACGGGTCCCGGCAGCCAAGCTCGGGCTCCGTGGTGAGCAGCAGCACGCGGCATCGCCGCCCTTGGACGGCTTGATCAACCCGGTCGCGCAATGCCTCCTCGGCAAGCACACACAAGGGTGCCGCATCCTCGATCAGTCGGGCAATCTCGGGAACTGGATACGAGAGCGCCAAGGGCACGGCGACCCCTCCCGCGCGCCAGACTCCCCATTGCGCCGCGACATGAGCAAACCCCGGCGCGATCTGAAACGCGACCCGTTCCTCCCGCAGGTCGTCGCCGCCCTCCAGGAGCCGAGCCGCCACCGCCGCCGAGCACTCGAGCAGCTCGGCGTAGGTGTGCGCGCCGGCCTGATCGTGAATCGCAACGCGCTCGGCGTTCCGGCTTGCACGTTCGATGAGCTCGAGCTGTGGCATGACTTGGTGGTCAGACTGGCCGGATTGTGGAGGCGAGGCCAGAACTGTAGCAGGCCACAGTTTGCAGCGAGGGTGGGCAGCGGCGTTGGCATCTTTCGGTCGGTTTTCTTGAAACCTGTTCTCTATGCTTTGCGTTACATAGTATGTGTCGCGAAATATTCTACGGAGAGACTTCCGACCCCGGCCCACACGACCAGTTGGAGAGGGAATGAGAGTCGAACGAGAGCTGATGCGTGGCGCCGGACCGGCGGCCGTCCTGCGCCTGCTGGAGCAACGCGAGATGTACGGCTATGAGCTCGTCGAGGCGCTCGGCAGCCGCACCGAGGGCGTTCTGGCCATGGGCCAGTCGACGCTGTACCCGCTGCTCTACAACCTCGAAGCAAAGAAGCTGATCCGCGGTCGATGGAAGACCGCCGGCTCGGGCCGGCGTCGTAAGTACTACTCGCTGACCGCGATGGGCACGGCGCGGTTGAAGCTACACCGTCAGCAATGGCAAGAGTTATTTGCCGCCATGCACGGACTGGGCCTCGTGCAACCGGACACCGAGGGCTGAACCATGAACCGAAGTGAGGCGATACGGGCCGATGTGGCCCACCTGCTGGAACAGACGGATCTGCCGGGGTCGATTCGCGACCGAATCATCGGGACGGTCGATGGCGCCAGGCTGGGCGCGATCGAAGGAGTCGATGTTGCCCGCGAGCTGATCGCACATTTCGAGGACGGGTTGGACGCCGGACATGATGCGGATGACCTACTGGGCGCATTCGGTGACGACACCGTCGCAGCGCAAATGATCGAACGGATCAAACGTGCCGCTCGAGCCCGATCCGATGCCGAAGAAAGGCTGGGCTCGCGGGGCGACTCGATCGTATTCGTGCTGTTGCGCGATCTGCGCTACGGTGCCCGCCGCCTGGCGCAGAGTCCCGGGTTTACCCTCACCGCGATCGTGTCGCTAGCGCTCGGGATCGGCGCCAATACCGCCATCTTCAGCATCGTGAATTCGCTGCTGCTGACCGACTTGCCCTACGAGGATTCGGACGCGCTCGTGAACGTGTACGAGTACATGCCTGAGTTTCCGAACAGTGTCCTCTCGTATCCGGACTACCGCGACTTGCGCGATGGCACGCGCGATGTCTTCTCGGATGTCTCGGCGATGACGGTGAAGCCGCTGGCCATCGATACCGACAGCGGCATCGAGAGGCGACTTGGCGAGTTGGTCTCGGGCAACTATTTCTCAATCCTGGGCCTGCGCCCTGCTGCCGGCCGTCTGTTAGGGCCGGAGGATGACATCGCTCCGGGGACCCACCCAGTGGTGGTTCTCAGTCATGGCTACTGGCAGCGGCAGTACGATGGCGACCCTGGTGTCGTCGGCAAGAGCGTCCGTATCAACGGCGCACCCTACACCATCGTGGGCGTCGCTCCCGAATCGCACAAGGGCACCATCCGGGGCCTGGAGCCGGACATCTATGCCCCGATCATGATGGCGCAGGCGATCGAAGGAAGCTCGACCGACCGGCTCGAGGAACGCGCGATGTACGCGATCTTCCCGAGGGCGCGGCTCCGCCCCGGTGTGACCCTCGAGCAGGCCCGGCAGGCGACGAGCGTCGTGGAGCAGGAACTGCGACAGATCTACCCCGACATCTGGCACGACGAGGACAAGTTCGTCCTCATACCGACGCGCGATGTGGTGGTGTTTCCGATGTTCGACGGCGCTGTCAAGGCCGGAGCCTGGCTGCTGCTGGCGGTAGTCGGTCTGGTCTTGCTGATCGCTTGCGCCAACCTGGCGAGCTTTCTTCTCGCCCGCGCCGTGGACCGGCGCAAGGAAATTGCCATTCGCCTGGCGCTAGGAGCCACCCGCGGCAAACTCATCGGGCAGCTACTGGTCGAGACCGCATTGCTAGCGCTGCTCGGGGGAGCCGCCGGCGTCGGCCTCGCCTTCTGGATGCTCGCGTCGCTCGGCAGCGCCCCACTTCCCTTTCCGATCCCGATGGCCTTCGACTTTGCCATCGACGGCACGGTGCTCGCCTTCAGCCTCGCCGTGTCGTTGCTCGCCGGTCTGTTGTTCGGCCTGGCCCCGGCGCTGCAGGCAACCCGCCCCGACATGGTCTCCACCCTACGCGACGAAACCGCAGGAGCCGGGGGTGGAGGCCGCCTATCGTTACGGAACACGCTGGTGGTCGGCCAGGTCGCGGTGTCGGTCGTATTGCTGGTGAGCGCCGGCCTGTTTCTTCGAAGCCTCCAGGGCGTCTACGCCACCGACCCCGGGTTCGGCCGCGAGCCTTCAGCGATCCTCAGCTTCAGTATTCCAGTAAGCCGATATAACGCCGAGGAGGGTCTCGCCCTGTTGGGTTCACTCCGACAACGCCTCTCCGCGCTGCCCGGCGTCGAGGCGGTAGGAGCGATCAGCAACTTGCATCTGAACCAGGTAAACACGTTCTTCCTCGACGTCATCGTCGACGGAGTGCCACCACCGCCCGGACGCGACGCCCACCGCGTTGACTGGGCAACCGCCGATGCGCCGTTCCTCGAGGCGGCCGGGATCTCGCTGCTGCGCGGCCGTAATTTCGATCCCAGCGACACCGTGGACGGTGCCCAGGTCATCATCATCAGCGAGGCTTTCGCGCAACGCTTCTGGTCCGGCGAGGCGGCCATCGGCCGGACCGTTCGTACGCCGGAGGGTGCGGAGCTGACGGTCGTTGGCATCGCTTCCGACACCAAGGTCAGATCGCTCGGCGAGTCGCCGAGACCGTTCCTGTATCGGCCGATGAGCCAGAACTACGAGCAGGGCGTGACGTTCGTCGCACGCACCTCGCGCGATCCCAAGGCGACGGCGCTAGCGATGCTGAGGACGCTACGCACCCTGGCACCCGACCTGGTTGTCTGGGAAACGAAGACCATGGACGACCACCTCGCCGTCGTCCGATCCCCGGCCCGCCTGTTGGCGATCGCCTTCGGGGTCTTCGCCGCCCTGGCGATCGGTCTCGTGGCGATCGGTCTGTATGGTCTGGTCAGCTACACCCAGTCACAGCGCGTACGCGAGGTCGGCATCCGCATGTCGCTGGGCGCGGACGCGCGCTCGGTCGTGGCGCTACTGATCGCCAGCGGCATGAAGCTCGTGGCGATCGGCGGCATCGTCGGTCTGGTCGGTGCGTTCGGTGCCTCGCGACTGCTGAGCGGGTTGCTCTATGGGGTCGAGGCAACCGATCCGCTCACCTTCGTCGGCGTCGTCGTCCTGCTGGTCAGCATCGCTCTGCCCGCGGCGTGGATACCCGCACGGCGGGCGAGTCGCATCAACCCGGTCGAGGCACTCCGCAGTGAGTGACGATAGTGCTCTTGATGTCATCTGGGTGCAACCTCGAGCAGGTGTTCCTGTCAAACGTGTGGCACCGCTGGTGGCCTGGGTAGGCGTACGACGTGATGAGTTCGAGTGGACTACCGGTGAACCCGACGCGTACCACCACACGTCCGACTGGCCGACTCCGATCCGGCGCACGTTGTACGCCGACTGCGGCACTTCTGCGCCTTCAGCGTTCACCGGTCGCCGTCTTGCTCGCCAGCGGCACTTGATCGTCGCGATGGGTTGCGTGTGATCTCGGTCCATATATATGATCTCATATACATGGAATCATATACATCCGACCGATCGCTACCCTTGCGGCGCAACTGGTTCCACATCCTCCTGGCGCTGTCACGAGGCGCCGCGCACGGCTATGCGGTGATGAAGGAAGTCCAAGCCCACAGCGGTGGTGGCGTGCGCCTGTGGCCGGCGACGCTGTACGGCGCCCTGCGGGACATGGCCGACGGCGGCCTGATCGAGGAGGTTCCGGCTTCGCAGAGCACGGCGACCGATGCACGCGAGCGGCGCAGCTATCGCATCACCGCCGCCGGCAGCAAGGCACTGAACGCCGAGGCAAAGCGGCTGGCCGCGCTGGTGAGCCTGGTGCGCGACAGCGACCCGGCAGGCACGGTCTGAGGATGGGGCCGCCGCTTTCCGTCCGCCTGGCACTCAGCTCCTACCGGGCGCTGACCCGACTACTGCCCCGCCGCGATTGCGCACACCGGGAGGAGACCCTGCTGCTCGCGCGCACGCTCCTGACCAAGGCCTGGGAACAGGGCGGTCTTGCCGAGCTGCCGAGCCGGCGAGGTCGGCGTTGCTCTCCACAAGCGACATTCAACCTGGCGGCGTACCCAGGACCAATGTTCAAAGTCAGGGTTCCGGCCGGGGAGCAAGACGACACAAGGAGCTGATCGTGCAAGACAGCACGCGCACGCGCGACGTCCTCACCCGAAAGACTGAAGTGGCTCCGGAGCGCCAACGCGCCCGCAGGACTCGACACTGCCTGATCGTGCTCGGCCTGTGCGTGGCCCATTCTTCGAGTACGGCGGGGTGGACGGGGGCTGACCGGGAAATCCTCCGGTCGGTGCACGGTGATGAGCGAGGTGAGGTAGCTACGAGCGTTGTTGAGCTTGACGATGGAGGGTTCCTGGTCGCGGGCTACGAGTACGACGATTGGGACAGCGAGTGGGACGCGCTCATTCTCCGTGTCGCGCCTGACGGACGCCAGCTCTGGCGCCACTCGAGCGACCGGCCGGGCGACGACTATGCGTGGGTGGTACGCGAGGCAGGGCAAGATCGCTTCGTCATCGTAGGCACGCAGTCGACTGACGCTGGTGGCACGGCCGGATTCATGGAATGCATCGATGGCGAGGGCAGGCAGGTCTGGCGTCGGACGTATGCAAGGTCAGGCAGCGACGTACTGTGGGCCGCCGAACGGGCCCCAGATGGTGGTTTCTTTCTCGCGGGCCAGACCGAGCGCGAGGGCGCTGGAGATCTCGACTTCCTCGTCGTGCGTACCGACATGCAGGGACACGAGCTGTGGTCGCGAGCGTTCGGCTCTCCGGCGATCGAGCGCGCATTCGGGATCGACCTGAGTCCCGATGGCGGAGTGCTCGCGGCGGGTCTGCAGGGAGAGAGCGAGGAGACGGCGAACATCCTGCTCCTGCGCGTGGACGCCGGCGGGAACGAGCTCTGGCGACGAGCCATAACGGGTGAGCGGTTCGACGTCGCGCACGATGTCCAACGGATTGCAGATGGGGGGTTCGTCGTTTCCGGGTATACCAGCAGCTACGGACCCGGCGACCAGGACGGTTTCTTGATGCGCCTGTCGGCGGACGGGCGCATGCTCTGGATGCGGACCTACGGGGATACCGGCGAAGATCGGATCCTACACGTGGCGCCGATGGCCGATGGTGGGTTCGCCCTGGTTGGCTATTCCAAGCACGGACCTGGGGAGAACTGGGATCTCATCGTCCGACGGGTTGGCCGCAACGGTGAGCTAGTCTGGTCACACCGCTCTGGAGGTGCCCATCCCGTCCTGGGGAAGGACATCGTCGCGGGACGGGATGGGTCGGTGATCGCGGTGGGCAGCTCACAGAGCGAGCACCCTCCTTACGATGACGTAATCATCCTCCGTCTCAGCGACGGCTAGAGTTGGCCTGATCACGATGACACGACACACACTCGGAGCCCTCGAGCAGCAGGTCCTGTTGGCGATGATGCGGCTTGGATCCGACACCTACGCGGTGCCGATCGTCGTCGAGCTCCGGGAGCGGACGGGGCGCGGTCTTTCCCGGCCGTTTACGTAGCACTCCGTCGCATGGAGAAGCGTGGCTTGCTGAGCTCCCGGCTCGTTCCGCCGCAACCGAACGAGCGGGGGCGTGAGCGACGCTACTTCCAGATCGAGCCCGCGGCGGTAGCGCAGCTTCAGGAGGCCAAGCGTGCCCTCGTGCGCCTCTGGCACGAGCTGGAAGGACTCGACGAAGCGTGATGCGGGAGCGACTGCCACGTACTCCCCTTCGACAGCGCCTCGCGAGGGCTTTCCTGCGCTTGTTCCTGCGCGATCGGACGGCCGACGTGCTCGAGGAGCTCGAGGGGCTGCGCGAGATCGAGCGACGCGAGGCGGGCGGCCTCCGCGCGGCGGTCTCTACGCACAGCAAGTGCTCGAATTGCTACTGAGCTAAGAAATGGATTATCGTTTTCAACAAGCTTGATAAGCTGCTCTTTCACCTTGGGGCTTGCTCTTACACGTCCTAAAATCATGGCTATAATTGCCCTATAGGTAAACGGTTTTGAATTGTCATGCAGTAAATTAGCTGAAGTTTCTTGCAAGGCAGCATTTCCATAAAGAAGTGATTCCAATTTTACTATAATAGTAATATATTCAGAGGGATCGTGTTTAAATAGCTCACATACGAGATCCTTGTATTCAGTGGCCTCTTTCTCATAGCGATCTATATCAGACATATACTGGTCTAAGGTCTGTTGACTACCTTCAATGATGTCTGGATAGAAATACTGTTCCAGCTCAGCAGTAAGTTTATCAAGCTGTAATCTAGAGGTCTCCTTTCCATTTTGATTATTC
>JACZXM010000153.1 GCA_022571615.1 Acidobacteriota bacterium
GTCGCGGCGCAGGGCGACCTCGGTGCCGTCGACCTGGTAGACGCGCGGATCGCCACCGGGGGCGCTGCCGGCCGGCCGCAGCTCTGCCCCCGGCACGAACCCCATGACCATCAGACGTTCCGCCAGGGCGTCGGGCAAGTCGATCCGCGCCAGCACGGCCACCTCGCCGCGACCGAGCTCCGCAAGCCGTACCGTTCCAGAACCGTTGTCAGTGTTCGCCATTTCCACGCAACCGCAAGAGGCGTCCGCTCGCACACTACGGCCCGGGCCGAGGCCAACAGATCGCGGTCCACGAACATATATTGAGACTCTGTCTCAACTACAGACAGGCTAGATTCGTCTCCCCTCCGAGTCAAGTCGGCGCGGTCACAAGCGCGCGCCATGGCGCGAGCCGGCCCGGTGGGCCCTACTCCCGAGCAACGTGCGCACCGGAACCGCCACCACTAGGGCCATGAAGGTCATCACCAGGGCTCCGAGTAGCGGCACCACCAGCACCGTGACCACCGCATTGGACACGAACGCCATCCCGCCCTGCTCGGGACTCGTCCGGATCAGCCGCACGACACCGGCCAATGTTGCCGGCAGCACGACCAGCAGCTGGATGGCCAGGTTCTGGACCCCGAGCAGGCCGAGCAAGTCGCCACCGCGGGACGGATGCTGGCGGCTCTGAATCAGGGCCGCCCAGACCGCTCCAACAGCCCACAGCCCCAGCACCGTGAGCCCGACCTGCACCGAGCCCGGCGAGTGGCCCCAGGACAGCGCCAGCCTCCCGGCAGCAACGGCGCCCACCAGCAGCAGGAAGCCGCGTTGGTCGCGAATCGGGGTCTTCATCGGTCTCTCATCGCGTCGCGAATACTAGCAACACTCCGATCGCGGCGACCACAGCGCCCCACGCCCGGATCATCGGTGTCGGCAGCGCCGCCCAGCCGCTCATACGATCGACCAGGCGGGTGGGAGCGATCAAGCTCATCGCCAAACTCGCCAAACCCACCAATACCGCCAAGCCGCCCAACCAGGTGATGGCAGTAGGCCATCGCGTCTGGGCGGCTCCCGCTACCAACACTACGCCGAGGATCGCCTCGAGCAGGGCCGCGATCCGCAACCGGTTCTCCTGGGCGCACCATCCCATCGCTGAGCGGAACAGCTCCGGCGAGCCGGCGACCAGCAGACCGATCACCGCGATCACCGTGCCGGTCAACTGTACGAGCATCAGCATCGTGGCTCTCCTTCTACCGGACCTGCCGTCCCGACCCTCGCCCTCGAGCGGTTCGGGTTCAGGGGTCCTGCTCGGTAGAAAACCGCCAGCCAGACCGTGTCCTGTTCCGCAGACGTCCACTCTACCCGGTGTCGGGTATGGGCCGGGATCTCGATGTGATCTCCGGGATTCAGCACTACGATCTCCTCACGTCCCTGGAACCGCAGTCCCGCGCGGCCCGTCAGCACGGCCACCCATTCGTTCTCTTCCAAGTCGTACCAGAAGCCGTCTGGGGATGCCTGACCGCGGGATACGATCCGCTCGATGCGCACCCGGTCGCTGCGCAGGATCTGTTCGACGATCTCGTGCTCGAGTGCTTTCGCAACCGGTTCGAGCAGGTTGGTTCCGACCCGCGGCTGGTCCATCGCGTTCCTCTCACCTCGTATCCGCTGCCGGTGGTTCAACTTGCCAGGCCCACCAGGTTACGCCATCACACTTCCGCCACAACCTGCCAGGGTTCTCGATCGACCCGGCGTGGAATCTCGACGGTGTGGTCATCGGCATTCGGCGTTGCTGAGCTGAGCCGGGAGGACAGCCCCTGCCGTGAACACCCCCACCGAGCTGCGTAGCGGGCGGGCAAGTTGCCGACCGAGACTGCGCCCGCTAGGGTGAGCGGATCGAGCAAAGAGATCTTGATGAAACCCCACCCGAACACCCAGCGAGTCGCCACCGCAATCAGCTTGTCGCTGCTGCTTGGGGCCTGCGCGACGAACCCCGGGCCGACGACGGACCTGCGCATCGACCGCGACGCGGCCACCGCCAGCGCCCGCTCCCGTTCGATCCGGGCGGCGGCGGACGCTGCTCCCGAGGATAACCGGCCTGCGCTAGACGAGATCAACACCGAAGAGGTCCTCGAGCGTGCTCGCAGGGCGTACGGCAGCGCCGAGTTCCTGGGTGAGGCGACGATCGTGTCCGGGACCCGCTTTGAAGAGTCGGTCGTTGGAGGACTCTCGGGGATCACCTGGGCTGGAGGCGATCAGTACTTCGCGATCTCGGACGATCGCGGCGACAACGGACCCGGACGTTTCTACACACTACGCATCGATCTTGCCGATGGCCGCCTCGACTCCGGCGACGTCGAGCTCATTCGCTGGACCTCGGTGCTTGGCGACAACGGGGAGCCCCTCGAGCCGCAGACCTTCGACATGGAGGGCATCGCCTCAGCGCTCGATGGGTCTGTCTATATTTCCTCCGAGGGGGAAGCGAGGGCGCAGATCCCACCGTTCGTGAAACACCTGCTCGAGGACGGGTCGCATTTAGGGTGGATCGAACTGCCCGACAAGTTCCGCCCGAGTGCCGATGGTGCCCGCGGCGTTCGCCCGAACCTGGCGCTCGAGAGCTTGGCGATCACGCCCGACGGTCGCTACCTGTTCACCGCCACCGAAAACGCCCTGCAGCAGGACGGGCCGCAGGCGAGTTTCCGGCACGCCAGTCCCTCTCGTATTCTCAAGATCGACCTGACCACGGGCAACACCGTGGGCGAGTACGTCTACATGGTCGATCCGGTGCGGGTGGGGGAGAGCCTGGCCGATATCTTCCACACCACCGGCCTGGTCGACCTGATCGCCTTCAACTCCCAGCACCTACTGGCGCTCGAGCGCACCTTCGTTGCCGGCGCCGGCTTCGTCGAACGGATCCACTGGGTTTGCCTCGAGAAATCGTCTAATGTCCTTGGACTCGAGAACCTGCAGACAACGAGCCTGTCGAGCCTGCCGACCGGTCGCAAGAAGCTGTTCCTGGACCTGTCGCAGCTGGGTATCCGACTCGACAACCTCGAGGGCATGACCCTGGGCGCTGCCCTCCCCGACGGCCGCCGGGCGCTGATTCTGATCAGCGACAACAATTTCAACCCATCGGCCCAGATCACCCAGATCCTGGCTTTCGCGGTACCGGCCGACCTGGCGCCACCGTACTAACAGGCCGTGGTGAGGCAAGAGGTCCGCTGCCCCCAATGGGTCGTCTTGCCGGCGCTGCTGTTAGATCGGAACGATCTCGGGATACTCGGGCATCCACATCCAAGCTTGCACCGCGGCCGGGATCCCGCCCTCTGGTTCCTTCGCGACGCCGTCGCGGATCGCTTGCTCGCCTACCGCTTCGGCGATCCGGCGGGTGGTGGCGCGCAACTCAGAGAGCGGCGGATACATCTCCCCGCGATCGAGGGTCTGCTGCGACACCTCGCCAGCCAACACGGTAGCAGCTCGCGCGAACATGGCGTCGGTGACCTGCCGGGCTCCCGAGGCCAGGGCGCCGAGGCCGACGCCCGGGAAGACGTAGACATTGTTGCCCTGGCTGATGCGATGGGTGCGCCCCCGGTACCGGACCGGATCGAACGGACTGCCGGTGGCGATCAGCGCTCGGCCTTCGGTCCACTGGATCAGATCCGCGGGTATGGCCTCGCTCCTGCTCGTCGGGTTGGAGAACGGGAAGATCGCCGGCCGCTCGCAGTGGCTCGCCATCGAGCGCACGATCGTCTCCGTGAAGAGCCCGGGTTGTCCGCTGAGGCCGATCAGCACCGTCGGTCGGAGCTTGTCGACGACCTCGGCCAGATCGGGAACCCGATCGGCGCCGAATCCGAACGAGGCCGCAACTTCTGCCGGCCAGACAGCGTCCCGCTTGTAGTCGTCGGTCAGCTCGCGGCCCTCCATCATCAGCCCGCCGCTGTCGAGATTGGCGACCCTGCTGATCAGGTCAGCGCCCGAAAGCCCGGCCTGGGCGAAGGAATGGCGCAACTGCTTGGCGATGCCGATGCCAGCGGCGCCTGCCCCGAGAATCACCACCCGCTGCTGCTGCAGCGACTGCCCAGCGATTCGGCATGCGGCCAGCACGCCGGCGACGGCAACCGCTGCCGTGCCCTGGATGTCGTCGTTGAACGAAGGCAAGATGTCGCGGTACCTATCCAGCAGCCGGAACGCGTTGCCCTTCTTGAAATCCTCCCACTGCAACAAGGCCCGGGGGAAGATCTCTCGGACTGCTCGCACGAACTCCTCGATGAATTCCTCGTACTCCTGCCCGACCAGGCGCGGTTCAGGCCAACCCAGATACATCGGATCGTCGAGCAGGCGCTGGTTGTTGGTACCGACGTCGAGACTGATCGGTAGCGTCTGCGAGGGATGAATGCCGGCTGCCACGGTGTAGAGCGAGAGCTTGCCGATCGGGATCATCATGCCACCGGCTCCTTGATCCCCCAGACCCAGGATGCGCTCGTTGTCGGTCGCCACGATCAGGCGGATATCGGCCTCGACGTGACCGAGGATCTCCTTGATGTGGCCCCTGTGCCTCGGCGTTATCCAGCGCCCGCGCCCGCGACGGAAGATGCGGCTGAAATTGCGGCTCGCCTCTCCGACCGTCGGTGTGTAGACGATGGGCAGCAGCGCCTCGGTTCGATCCACGAGCATTCGATAAAAGAGTGTCTCGTTGCGGTCGTGCAGGTCGGTGAGCTCGACGTACTTGCCGATGGCGTCAGGCACGCGATCGAGGTTCTCGCAGATTCGCGCCGCCTGTTCATCTAAAGTCGCCACATGGCAAGGAAGTAGCCCCTCGAGCTGCAGCGCCCGTCGCTCCTGGGGCGAGAACGCGGTGCCCTTGTTGATCAACGGGTTCCGCAGCACGTCACGCCCACGCTTGCGAACCTCGGCAACCCAGGTTCCATCTGGCTTGCGACGGAAGCGATCCAGGCCCACGCTGACCTCCCGGGAATCCGACCTCACGAGCGACGGTTCGATTTGGTGGATCATGCATGTCCCATCTTATGATGCCTGCGATCCCTCGCGGTCACCGTTCGCATCCGAAGAGAGCCCATGCGCAGAATCCTCCTTTTCAGCACTTCGACTGTCCACCCGGGCGGCTACATGGAATACGCGGTGCCCGTGGTACAGCGTTTTCTAGGTGCGCACCGATCGATCCTGTTTGTGCCCTACGCCCGCCCGAACGGCATGCCGCACGACCGCTACACCGAGCTATTTCGCACCCGACTCGGAAACGTGGGCTATCGGGTGGACGGGGTCCACGAGGCCGGCGATCCTTCGCAAGCGGTTCGCACCGCCGAGTCGATCTTCGTTGGCGGCGGCAACACCTTCGTGTTATTGCGAGCGTTGCACGAGGCGGGGATTGTGAAGACCATTCGCGCCCGGGTGGCTGAGGGCCTCCCCTACATGGGCAGCAGTGCCGGCTCCAACGTCGCCGGGCTGTCGATCGGCACGACCAACGACATGCCCATCGTGCGGCCGCCGAGCTTCGAGGCTCTCGGCCTGGTGCCGTTCAACATCAACCCCCACTATCTGGATCCCGACCCCGACTCCACACACATGGGGGAGACCCGCGAGACTCGCATCGACGAGTTTCACGCCTTCAATCCTCAGCCGGTCGTCGGGCTCCGAGAGGGCTCGTGGCTGCTGATCGACGGCACGTCGGTGAACCTTCAGGGCACCAACGGTGCGCGCGTATTTCGACGCCAACAGCAGCCCGAAGAAGTCGAGGCCGGAGCGTGTCTGGATTCCCTGCTGCAGGAGTGACATCGATGCTCTCCATACCATCGACAACCGGGGGCCGCCTTGGGCGCCAGCAGACTCAAGCCGGCTTCATCGGCTGGGGCGCGGGAATCGCGCGTTAAGTCGAGGTTTCGCGGATGGGCCTCGAGGACATTGCTCCGATCGTCGCTTACATCCCGGGGCTGGAGCTCGACAACCACGACGGACGTCTCCACCGCGGAGCCTTGTCGCGGCCGGTCGATCGATAGCCCACCCCGAACGAATTCTCTTGTTGGCCTCTACCCAAGATGGAGACTAGAATCTCTGGGTCTCGAAGCCACGTCACCTTGACCGCACGAGCCAAAGCGATGGGAACGAAAGACAAGGATGGCCGCCCCCGGCGCTTGGGTCGATACGTGGTCAAGCGGGAGATCGGCCAAGGCGGCATGGGCCGAGTCTACCTGGCCGAGGACCCGGGAATCGGCCGCCAAGTCGCGATCAAGATCGTACACGTGAGCGAAGACGCTCCGTCCGAGTATCGGAGCCAGCTTCGCAAGCGTTTCGAGGTCGAGGTACGGGCGGCCGGGAATCTCACTCACCCGAACATCGCCACCATCTACGACGTCGGAGACGAGGACGGGTGCGCGTACGTGGCCATGGAGTACGTGCCCGGTGAGAGCCTCGAATCGGTCCTCATGTCCGAGCGCATGCTTTCGTTCAAGGAGATCTCCGACCTCACCAGCCAGCTGTGTCGCGCACTGGATTACGCCCACGACCGGGGTGTGATTCACCGGGACATCAAGCCGGCCAATGTCTTGCTCACGCCGGATGGCATCCCGAAGATCGTGGATTTCGGCGTTGCCAAGACGCTCTCCGGTGGCAGCGAGGCGAGCACTCGTCTCACCCAGGTCGGGACGATCATCGGGACCCCAGCGTACATGTCTCCCGAACAGGTCACCGGGCACGACGTCACCTCCGCGTCGGATCAGTTCTCTCTGGCGGTGATGGTCTACGAAATGCTCACCGGACGACTCCCGTTCCAGGGCGATGGCGCAACGACGATCATGTACAAGATCGTTCACGAGGCACCGCCGACGATGCGCAGTTTCAACAAGCGTCTGCCGGGCAAGATCGACGATGCCGTGCTACGGGCCCTCGCGAAGGACCCTTCCAAGCGCTACCCGCGCTGCGTCGAGTTTGCCCGCGCGGTCCGCGCCGTCCTCAAGTCAGCTCCGTTCGAGGACGAAACGAGCGACGAGGCCAGCGCGCGCATCGACGCGACGATACTTCTGGATGCGTCTGCGCTGGGG
>JACZXM010000154.1 GCA_022571615.1 Acidobacteriota bacterium
TACGGCGGCAGCGCTTGGCGTATCCGTGCGCACGATCTACAAGTGGCTGCGCCGATACCGTGAAGAAGGCGAAGCGGGATTGCTCGATCGGAGCTCTCGTGCGCTTCGGGGGTCCGGAGCAGCGATCCTAGGAAGGTCGGATCGGTCATCGGTCGTGTCCCTTCGGCTTCATTCCCCGGGCACGTTCGATCACCCGGGCGATCTCCCCGAGCTCGGCCTCGGTCAGGCGGTCGTTGTGGGCGTCGACCATGCCGGCCACGGCTTCGCTGATCGATCCTCCGAAGAAGACGTCGACCAGCCGTTCGACGGCTGACTGCTTTGCCGCGTCGCGCGAGATTCGAGGCACGTAGCGGTACTTCATTCCCTTCTCGCGATGCGCGGCGTATCCCTTGTTCTCGAGCTTGACGAGCATGGCGCGGGCGGCGGAGTAGCTCGGAGGATCGGGTAGGCGAGAGCGTACGTCCTCGGCGGCCGAAGTGGATGACCGATACCTACCAGCGCCGGTAGGCGTCGGTCTCCCTCATAGTTACTACTACTGCTGTTGGCGGGGATACCGGAACGCCAGGTCGGGATAGGCCGGTGCCTTTGGAATCGCGCGCGGGTCCTCGGCGATCTTCCGCAACAGGTACTCGATAGCAGTGTCGAGTTGCGCATCCTCACCATTGAAGGTCGCGTGCGGCAGGTTGATCACTTCGATGTCGGGCACCACACCCCACTGCTCGATCAGCCATTCACCCTCCGGGCCGTAGACGCCCATCATCGGGGCGCGGGCCAGGCCGCCGTCGCTGAGGCGATTCACCGACGAGAGCCAGATCTCGCCGCCCCACGTGCGGGCACCAATCACCGGGCCCATACCCAGGCGACGGAATCCTTCGGCAAAGGCCTCACCGTCCGACGCGGTGTTCTCATCGACCAGCACCACCATGTGGCCGCGGAAGGCGTATTGCATGTTCCACGTCGGCCGACCGACCCGAGTCTTCCAGTAGAACCAGGCTGGCCGCATCAGCTTCTCGAGGATAACGCTGTCGATGTTGCCGCCGCGGTTGCGTCGCACGTCGACGATCAAGCCCGGCCGATCGTGAACCGGGTAGAACTGCCGATACCAGGCGTTGATGTCGTTGGATCCCATCGCGCGCAGATGGACATAGCCGATCTGGCCGGCGGCCGCCTCTTCGACCTCCAGCCGCCGCGAGTACTCCCAATCGCTGTAGCGCAGGTTCAGCTCGTTGGCGACGGGCACGACGATGACGTCGCGGCCAACGCCGCCAACGCCCGATCGCACCCGCAGCAGCACCTGCCTGGCTTGCTGGTTGCGGAGCAACGCGCCGATGTGCCCCACCGACAGCGTGGCGACGCCGTTAACCGCCTCGATGACGTCACCGCTGGCGATGCCCAGGTCTGGGTCTGCCAGGGGTGACATCTCATCCGGGTAGTCCGGGTCGCCCTGGTAGATCTGGTCGATTCGGTACCCCCCAGCGTCGGGGTCCCGGAACAGGCGGGCGCCGAGGCTGGCAACCACGACGTCGTCCTCGCCCTCGCGTATGTCGCCGCCGCGCACGCTGGTGTGCAGCGCCGACAATTCGCCGATCACGCGGCCGATGAGGTGGTTGAGCTCGGCCCGCGTCGTCACCCGATCGACGAGCTCGAGGTACTTCTCCAACACCACGTCCCAGGCAAGGCCGTGCATACCCGGGTCGTAGAAATAGTCGCGTTCGAGGCGCCACGCGTCGATGAAGATCTGCCGCCAGTCGGCCGCGACATCGATCGAGAACGTCCAACCACTGAGGTCCACCTTGCTCTTGGCAAGACTGCTACTTGCACTATCCGGCTTGGCATCGATGACGTAGATATCGCTGCCGCGTCGCACCATCAGTTTCTTGCCGTTGGCCGACAGCTCGTAACCGCCAATGTCCTCGAGGACTCGCTCGGGCTCAGGATCGTCATTGCCGATCGCCATGCCCATCAGATGCCCGCTGGAGCTGCCAAACTCGCGCGCTCGCCAGAACAAGGCGTCTTTGGTCACCGACAGGGCGGCGTAGTTGCCGGGCTCGACCGGCACTTCCTTGACCCGCCGCGCGATGCCGCCGAGGTCGACGGCCATGCCGCCCTCGCCTGAGTCTTCAGTCTCGTCATCGCTGTCTGCCGAGTCCGTCACCGAGTCGTCGTCGGCCTCGAGCGCCCGGCTGATTTCGTCATCTGGTGTGAACGGCGAGCGCAGGCCGGCCTGCATGGAGATCTGGTAGATCTTCATCGTGCGATCGAAGTAGGGCTCAGGAGCACGTGGCCCCCATGGGCTACCGACCGAAGTGCGCAGGTTGCGATCCGAGAGGAAGTACAACCAGTCGCCGTCGGGGCTGAAGGCCGGGCTGATGCTGTTCACCCGATCCGAGGTCAGCGCGGTGCGGGCCTCGGTCTCCACCTCGTAAAGCCAGAGCTGCACGTAGGTGTTCATCGCCGCCTGCGCGTAGGTCAGCCAACCACTGTCGGGTGACCAGGCAACGTCGAAGATCCCTTCGCGGTTCGTCGACACCAGCCGCTGCTGACCCGTGCCTACCTGCAGCAGCCACAGATCGTTGTTGTTGTCGAGATACACCACCCACCTGCCATCCGGCGACGGCGTCCCCTGGAAGCGCAGGACTGCACCGTCATCGGTGATCGGCGTCTCATCGCCGACGCCGTTGGCGGGGATGGTGGCGAACTCGAGTTCGCCAGTCGCGTCCGTGAGCCCGAGCAACGTGTCGCCATCGGGCATGAACACAACGTCGCGATAGCGCACGCCTTCGCGGCGCGAGGCGCGAACCAGTCGCCCCGAGCCGGCGGGCGCCACGAACACACGGCCGCGCGAGGTCAGCACGATGCTCTCGCCGTCCGGGTGAATGTGGGCTGAGCTCAAGTAGTCCATCGGCTCGGTGACCCACTTCTCGCGCAACTGATCGAAGTCGGAAGCGAGACTGATCGGCACCAGCGCATACGAATCGGCGGCGATGTCGTAGGTCCAGATGTCAGCACCGACCTGGTAGGCGATGTGCCCTTGCGAGAGCGATGCTTCCTTTGCGTCCCAGCCACTATGCTGCGTGTGCTGCTGCAGATCGCCGCCGAACTCGTCCATCGACCAGATGTTCATCGTGCCGTCGCGAGGAGTCACGAAGTACACGCGGTCGTTCCACCACATCGGCGTGTGGCTCTCGCCATCGTAGTCCTCGGTGAGCGGCTCCGCCTCCGCCGAACCGGCCTCATACTTCCAGATCTTGCGCGCGGTTCCGCCCTTGTAGCGCTTGGTCACGTTGCCGTGGAATCCCGGGCGAACGAAGAAGAGGGTTGCGCCATCATCGTTATACGCGGCCTCGCTGGCGTCAGCCAGCGGCACGATGCTGCGCGTGTTGGCGGCCAGGTCGAGTTCGACCAACTGGCGCTTCGGCAACGTGGAATAGCCAGCTGTGGCGTAGACGAGTTCCCCGGCCGGAGTCCACCCGACCGGTGTCGAGGCGTCAGCCTCATAGGTCTGCCGCATCGGCAGTCCTCCCGCCAGCGGCATCGTGTACACCTCGGCCACGCCCTCGTAGTTGCCGCGATAAGCGAGCGTGCGACCGTCCGGCGAGATCGTCGGGTGACTTTCTTCCCCCGCGTGGGTAGTCAGACGCTGCGCGAGCCCTCCATTCCGGGACACCTTCCACAGGTCACCTTCGGCAGCGAACACCAACGTGTCGCCATGCAGCGTCGGATAGCGGTAGTACCCCTGCCTGCCCTGTTGCGACCAGGCAGCGGATGAGAACAACAACACGGCAACGACTGCGAGCATGCGACGCATGGTGAACTCCTTCATTGAGCCCCTGAATACCAGGCCGACATCACGTCGGCCGCCAGCTTGTCTTGCGGTGTAAATCCGATGTCCCCCTGTCCGCCAACGGCTGAGCGCCCACGGAACCACTTCCACCAATAGGCACCAGCTACGCAATCCTGGTGCCAGAACGTGCGGAAGAAAGCCTCGTAGAGGAGCTGCTGCAAGAGTGCGTCAAAGCCAGTGTCACCGTCACGCTCGGGCCATTCCCACGGGCGATCGGCGGCCTCATGCCGGAGGAGGACCCTGATCGAGGTGGCAAGCATACGCGCGATGCCCACCGGAGTGCCAATCTGCGCCAACGCGGGGCCACAGACGCAGCCGCCACGGACTGAACTGGCTCAGGTTGCGCCGGACTTCCACCTATCGGAGCCGGTGCTCCTTGGCAGTCTAGCGATCTGCCACTACCCTTAGCGGTCGTGCAAGCAGGTACGTCGGATTCGTGGCCCAACGAAAGCTCTGGAAAAGGAGAATCCATGTTCTATCGAGTCACCGCACGTTTCAAAACTGAGACTGCTGCCGAGTACCTCAGGAAGCTCACTGACGGCACCATTCAAAGCCAGCCGCCCGACGGTCGGGAGATCGTCGGTGCGATGAATCGAGCGGTGCTGACGGAGGAGGGCAACGTCTCCTGGAGCGAGGTCTGCTACTGCCAGACACCGCTTGCTCACGAACGAGCAACGGTTTTCGACGAGCATTTTGAGGACCTGGAGACTGAAGAAATCGGAGGCCATCAAGACTACGAAGGCCGCTCGTTCATGGAGTACCTTGCGGAGCTTGTCGAAGCACGCTGACCGGCGTGGAAGACGGTTGCTGACCTGGGGTGCCGCTCTCGGGAGAGCTGCTACATTTGGGCGCCCCCACGTCCGGATATTCGACGTTAATCGCCTGCAGAGGGGGAAACGGAGTGAGCAAGAACAAGCGTGACATTGCCGCCTACTGGCGAGCCAATCTCCGCCTCATGGCCAAGCTCCTGGCCGTCTGGTTCGTGACCTCGTACGGACTGGGGATCCTCTTCGTCGAGTCCCTCAACCGATTCAACCTGGGTGGCTTTCCCCTCGGCTTCTGGTTCGCCCAGCAGGGATCGATCTACGTCTTCGTGGTCCTGATCCTGATCTACGCCCGACGCATGGACCAACTCGACAAAGAGCATGGCGTCGACTGAGGCCGGGGCGCCATGAGCGTTCAGACCTGGACCTTTATCGTCATTGGGGGCACCTTCGCCCTCTACATCGGCATCGCGCTTGCCACCCGCGTCAACACCACCAGCGGATTCTACGTTGCCGGCCGCGGCGTACCGCCGATCGCCAACGGCATGGCGACCGCCGCCGACTGGATGAGCGCCGCGTCCTTCATCTCGATGGCCGGGCTCATCTCGTTCATGGGCTACACCGGCACCATCTATCTGATGGGTTGGACCGGAGGCTACGTCCTCCTCGCTCTGCTTCTGGCGCCCTACCTTCGCAAGTACGGCAAGTTCACGACGTCGGAGTTCGTCGGCGATCGTTACTACTCGCAGACGGCGCGCGTCGTCGCCGCGAGCTGTACGCTCTTCATCTCGTTCACCTACATCGCCGGCCAGATGCGCGGCGTGGGCATCGTCTTCTCACGCTTTCTCGAGGTCGACGTCAGCACCGGCGTCATCATCGGCATGGCGCTGGTCTTCGTCTACGCCACCCTCGGCGGCATGCGCGGTATCACCTACACCCAGGTGGCGCAGTACTGCATCCTCATCGTCGCCTACCTGATTCCGGCGATCGCGGTCTCGTATCAGATGACCGGGAACCCCTTCCCGCAGCTTGGCTTCGGCGCCCGGTTCGTCGATGGCCCGAACGCGGGACTCTTCCTGCTCGAGACCATCGACGTCCTGCATCGCGAGCTCGGCTTCCCGGAGTACACGGCCGCCTTCGTCCCCGGCAAGAAGGCGATGATCGACGTCTTCGCCATCACCCTGGCGCTGATGGCGGGCACCGCCGGCCTACCCCACGTCCTGATTCGCTTCTACACCGTTCCCAATGCTCGTGCCGCCCGCTGGAGCGCCCTTTGGGCCCTCGTCTTCATCAGCATTCTCTACACGACGGCGCCGGCGGTTGCGACCTTCGCGCGGGTGAACATGATCGAGACCCTCAACGGCGTGCCCTATAGCGAGGCGCCCGAGTGGTTCAACAACTGGGAGACGACCGGTCTCATCTCGTTCGAGGACAAGAACGGCGATGGCGCCATCCTCTATAGCGGCGACGCGGCGACAAACGAGCTCACCATTGATCCGGACATCATGGTGCTCGCCAATCCGGAGATCGCGCGCCTCCCCGCCTGGGTTGTCGCCCTGGTTGCGGCCGGAGCGCTGGCGGCCGCGCTATCGACCGCAGCCGGTCTCCTGCTGGTGATCGCCTCAACGTTCTCCCACGACCTCGGCAAGTCGTTCCTGCTCCCCGGCCTGACCGAGGGTCGCGAGCTGCTGTTGGCACGGATCGCGGCCGGTGGCTCGGTCATCGTCGCCGGCTACTTCGGCATCTATCCGCCCGGTTTCGTCGCCCAGGTAGTAGCGTTCGCCTTCGGCCTTGCCGCCTCCAGCTTCTTCCCGATTCTGGTCCTCGGAGTGTTCTCGAAACGCACCACGAAGGAAGGCGCGATCGCCGGCATGATCGCCGGGATTCTGTTCACCGCCAGCTACATTAACTACTTTCGCTTCATTCGCCCCGAGGCGGGCGCCGACGAGTGGCTCTTCGGGATCAGCCCGGAGGGAATCGGCGCGGTGGGCATGTTGCTGAACTTCGCCTTGGCCCTGATCGTCAGCCGGTTCACTGCGCCGCCGCCCGAAGACGTGCAGCGCCTGGTCGAGGAGATCCGCCTGCCCGGCGAAGCCGATAATTCCATGTAGCATGGGCCCACGATGCTCTTTCGACGACGTTTCTACGCAGGAATTCGCTCCGGGGGCGATCCACTGCACATCTGACTACAGGTAGGCTCAAACGCTCCCAGCGACGATCTCAAGGAGGTCAACCGATGCAGTTCAATGCCGCCGACACCGCTTTCATGCTCATGGCCACCGCCCTGGTGTTGATCATGACACCGGGCCTCGCCTTCTTCTATGGTGGCCTCATCGGACGCAAGAACGTATTGGCCATCATGATGCAGA
>JACZXM010000155.1 GCA_022571615.1 Acidobacteriota bacterium
TCGGTACCTCCACCAACATCCTGGTGCACAGCCTGATGGAGGAGAACGGGATGGCCGGCATGGGGATGTTCGAGATCACTCCCATGGGGCTGGTGTACGCGTCGGTCGGGCTCGTGTACCTGTTCTTCATCGGCCGCCGGTTGCTGCCCGAGCGGGGGACGGTCACCTCGTACCTGCCGGGGCGCCGTGGTCCCGGCCAGTACATGACCGAAGTGCAGGTGCCTGCCGATTCCGATCTCATTGGCCACCGTGTCGAGCAGGCGTTGCAGTCGGCGCATCCGGAGGTGAGGTTGCTGCAGATCCTGCGCGGCGAAATGATTCTGTGGCCGCCGCTCGATCTGGTGGTGATCGAGGCGGGCGATATTTTCCTGCTCAAGGGAGACGTGAACCAGCTGCTGGCGCTGTACCGACGAGAGGGCCTGGAGCTACTACCGGGTCTCAAGGCCGAGGCCATCCGCTACGCCGTCAAGGACATGGCGCTCGCCGAGGTGGTGATCACCCCGAACTCCGATCTCATCGACCGTACGCTCCGTGACGTGAAGTTCCGACAGCACTACGGCGCTTCGGTCATGGCGCTGCAACGGCACGGCGAACACCTTCGCGACGAGCTACCCGGAATCCGATTGCGAGTGGGTGACGTGCTGCTGGTGATGGCCGACCGCGAGGACATGGCGCGGTTGATGACCTACGAGGAGTTTCTCTTGCTCGAGGGCGTTCAGGAGGTGGTGGTCAACCGCGACAAGGCGCCGATTGCCATTGCGTTGGTAGCAGGCTTGGTTGCCACAGTGAGCCTGACCTCGGTTCCGGTGATGGTGGTGGCGTTGGTGGTTGCGGTGCTGATGGTGATCACCCGCTGCCTGACGATGCGCCAGGCCTACGCCGCCCTGGACCTGTCGGTGCTGGTGCTGATCGGCGGTGCCATCGCGCTGGGGGCGGCGATGGAGCAAACTGGAACGGCGGCGTACCTGGCCAACGCCGTGGTGGACGCCGTCGGTGGCTACGGCCCGCGCGTCGTGCTCTCGGCGGTGTACTTGCTGACGGTGATCTTCACCGAGATGATGTCCAACACGGCAGCGGCGGTCCTGATGGTACCGATCGCCCTCGGCGTTGCTCAGGGCATCGGGGTCGACCCGCGACCGTTCGCCATCGCGGTGGCGTTCGCGGGCTCGGCGGCCTTCTCCACGCCAATCGGGTACCAGACCAATACCATGGTCTACGGGCCCGGTGGCTACCGATTCCTCGATTACACTCGGGTTGGCCTGCCGCTCAACCTGATTCTGTGGCTCTTGGCTAGCCTCCTGATTCCCTTCTGGTGGCCGTTGACCCCGGTGGGGTAGGAAAGGCGAGGGCGTGATGGTACCGCAGCCGGGCGATCAGGAAGCCATTGTGGTGCCAGACAGCACGCCCGATTCGACGGATGAGCGCCGCGATCTTCTTCTACTATGCACCGAGCCCAAGCGCCTGGCTCGAGCCGACAGAGACGCCCGCCGCGTGCAACTGCAGGTGCAGGAATCGGACTTGTACATCGCCGCCGTCAGCGCCTACAACGTCGTAATCGATTTGCGGGCGCGGCGCGTTCAGCACGGCTGCCGCGACTTCCTCGCTCAGGCGCGCGAGGGCAAGCTGTGCAAGCATGTGGCAGCTCTGTTGCTCGCCATGGAGCCGGCCGTTGCCCTGGGCATCCTGCGCCAGCTCACCGACCCGGATGGCGGCTGGCACCTGGAGGTCATCGCGGCACGCGGGTTCGGCAGAACAGGGTGAACCCGATCGCGCTCATTGCCTGGCGGTACGGTCCAGTCGCCGAGCAAAGCGCCGGATGCCCTCGGGAACCCGGGCGTCGTTGATGTTGAGACTGCGCATCGCGGCCCCGTTGCCGGCGAGCCGCGAGGAAAACAGCGCCGGCCCTCCGGTGAGATTGCCCACCACCTTCTTGACCGAGCCGTTCCAGGCGCAAACGAACCAGTCGTACTCGCCCACGGTCAGGCCGGTGGTGAGGACGTTGACCCCGGCGTCGCGGTTGATCGAAAAGCCCCAGCAGTCCTCATCGTCGCAGATCGCCTGATACACGTCGCCTGACCCCGAGACATGCGTGGCGACGCTGGTCATGACCACTTCCTCGAAAGCGACGAAGGAGCCGACCAGGCATTCATCGTCATCGAGTCGCGAGGCGCTGATCTGCGCCTGCGCCTCCGCTGGCAGCATCGCCAGCAGGATCAACAACGAGGACGACAACGGCAACAAGAACGGGAATCGGACACGAGCCTGTGACGACGAGAGCATCATGATCCTCCTGCTCAGTCTCGATCCCTGTCTCCAGTGTAACCAAGCGCGGGGCACCGATCACGTCCGACGGTTCGACGAAGGCGACCCGCGCCCCGCAGGGTTGTCCAGGAGTGAC
This sequence comes from Acidobacteriota bacterium, assembly GCA_022571615.1. Lineage (GTDB taxonomy): Bacteria > Acidobacteriota > UBA890 > UBA890 > WLXD01 > JACZXM01. The sequence continues at coordinate 2,399 of JACZXM010000155.1, forward strand.
TCCTGTGCCCACTGGCCCGGCAACGGCAAGCTTGACAAGGCCGCCGCGGAACGCGAGAGTGACTGTGGCCGCCCCACCGCAATCCCTTTGTAAGGAGAATGTTTGGATGAGGTCTAGACTTCTGATCGGGGGGCTGTGCGCAGCGGTTGCCCTTCTCGCGGTGACCGCCCCGGCCTCGGCGCAGTCGGCGGTCGAGAGGGATAGCGGCAAGCTCAAGAAGGGCCAGACACGGTTCTGGAACATCACGACCGATACCTCGACGATCCTCCGTATCGACGTGGTGACCTTCAAGGATGTCGACGTCGACATCACGATCACGACGGGCGACGGGGACGATAAGGAGACGGTGGTTTCCAGCCTGTCGGGCACGATCGGTTACGAGATCGCTGCGGTCGGGCTCGAGGGCGCGACGACCTACGAGATCGCCATCACCAGCGTCAGCGGGCAAACCAGCCAGTTCACGATTCTGTTCAGTACAGTGGCCGAACCAGGGGTGTCTGGGGGTCCGGCAAGGATCGCGGCTGGCGGTGCTTTCATGCTCGAGGAACCGGTGAGCGATCCGCAGGTTGCGGCGCTGCAGAAGCTCGTGCTCGAGCGGGTGGCGGCAAAGCGGCGCTGAGGCAACAAGCCCAAGCGATAGGGAACGAGGGCGGCCTTGGGCCGCCCGTTTTCCGTGGTGGGGCCGCGGCGCCGCAGCTTACGGGGCGTCAGTCCGGTTGGAGCGCGGCCTCGATTCGCGGCGACAGGTCTCGCCAGCTCCTGAGCGGGCACTTGCGCACCTCGACGCGATTGCCGTCGAGGATGACCTCGGCAACGCCATGCAGATCGAACAGTCGCGAAGCGACGGGGTCGGCAGCGGCCTGGGTCTTGCCCTCGAACACGCGCCGCGATAGCGGCTCTCCATGCCAGGCGAAGGCGCGCCGAGGCGACTCGCCTTCGACCAAATCCATCAGATGAGCAACGCCCAGGGACTCGCGCAAGACCTCTTCGAACGGGCCCAAGAGGTCCTTCCAGCTCGCGTCCTTGTGCTTCTGCAGTCGGATCTTGTACGCGTTGAGCGACAGGGCGCGAACGCCGGGCAGGGCGAGCACGGCGCGGATCCAGGCGGGCTCGGGCGAACCGGTGCCCGGCCAATACGCCTCGACGACCTGATCGGTGATCCGATCGTCGGTGTGAATGACGAGCGCGTGGGGATTGGGGGGAAATTCACGAACGGCGTTCATGGCTTGCCTGAAGCGTGGCTGCTCTGACGCCGGTACGGAAGGCTCTATTGTCTCAATCTAGCAAAGTGGGCAAGGGCATGCCAAGCACCAACTTGCCGGAACGCAAGACGGCGGGGCCGAACGCCGGTGTCGATTCAGGCCGCCTCGAAGATCTCGGACAGCTTACCGAGGATGCGCCAGCCGAAGCTCGCGACCTGATCCGGCTCTCTGCGATGCAACCGCGCCATGATCGCACCGCGCCACGCCAGTGCCTGCGGCGCGTTGCGGCTGAGCGTGTCGATCAGGGGCCGGAGCGGAATCTCGATGATCACCGAGTCGAGCGTGGCCTCCGCCGTGTAGCGCCGCTCCTGTTCGCCCAACAGCACCACGTCGCCAAACGAAGCATAGGGCGCGATGACAGCGTAGCTGCTCCTTTTCCCTGTGGCCTCGGAGCGCTCCAGCCGGATCGCGCCATCGAGCAGCAAGTACACCGAGTCGGCCTGCTCGCTTTGGCGAAACAAGGTCTCGCCGCCGTATACCAGGCGGCATTTCGCCACCTGCGACAGGCGGACCAGTGCACCGGTGCTCAGATCATCAAGGTGCGAGCAGTTGCCCAGCACAAGTGGACTGACACCGGTAACGGAGGCGGTGCCGAACTCTTTTCGAACCTGTCGCATTGTCTGATTCATTGGTCTCGCTGGTGCCTCTGGCAGGTGGGGATGGGACCCGCTCAATGGCTTCTACTCACACTTTCGCTCCAGCCGCGGGTTTGGTTTCCCGCTTCCTTTAGCGGTGGCAACGGCCCGCTCGCTCGACCCGGGCGGCGCGAGCGTGGATAATCACGGCTTCGGTAGCCATCGCCTAGGACAAGACGACGACTGTACGGGATCAAGAACGGGAGGGAACAACATGGCGCTCAAGCACCACGAGAGGCGGGTCGACGACGTGGTCATCCTGGAACTTTCCGGGAAGCTGACGCTCGGAAGCGGGGACGTCCAGCTCCGCCAGTTGGTGACCGATCTTCTAGGCCGCGGCGAAAAAAAGATCCTGCTCGACCTAAATAACGTCAAGTACATGGACAGCGCCGGGACCGGTGAGTTGGTGGCTGCCTATACGTCCTGCAACAACAGCGGCGCGGAGCTCAAGTTGCTCAGACTCAGTGGCAAAGTCCGCGACCTGCTGATGTTCACCCAGCTGATCACCGTGTTCGAGGACTACAGCGACGTGGCCGAGGCGGTTCACAGCTTCGACCAGTAGTTCACTCGCCGTATGAAGAGAGGCGCGATGCATCGGGCTAGCAGCCCATCACACTTCCACCACGGCCTGCTAGCACCGGCACACGACCGGAGGCCGTCGGGATGGGCACGTTGGGGGGCAAGTCACCGCTGAGCGCGCGCCCTGCCGTATTGGTTCTTGCCGACGGCACCTTCTTTCGCGGCGGCGCTTTCGGTGCGCGAGGAGTCCGTTGCGGCGAGGTGTGCTTCAACACCAGCATGACCGGCTATCAGGAGATCGTCACCGATCCTTCGTACGCCGGGCAGATCGTGGTGATGACCTGCACCCAGATCGGCAACGTCGGGGTCAATCCACAGGATGAGGAATCGGCCCGTCCGTGGCTTTGCGGGTTCGTGGTGCGCGAGGTCTTCGATGCGCCGAGCAACTGGCGGGCTGCCGAGCCGCTTCCCGAGTACCTGCGCCGCCACCAGGTACCGGGAATCGCCGGAATCGATACCCGGGCGCTGGTGCGACGGATCCGGGACCGCGGCTTCCAGAACGGCGTGATCTCGACCGACCCGGAGCGCCAGGAGGTGGGCGAGCTGGCGGATATGGCGCGCCAGGCACCGGCGCTCGATGGCCGCGATCTGGCCTCCGAGGTGAGCTGTACCGAGCCCTACGCCTGGTCCGAGGGAACGTGGGAGGGGATCGCCGGTCAGCTGCCGCGGCCGCCGCGACCCGAACCGCGACTGAAGCTTGTGGCCTTCGACCTCGGTATCAAGCGCAACATCTTGCGCACTCTCACCGACAGGGGCTTCGAGGTGACGGTGGTGCCCGCCGCCACCACCGCCGCCGAGGTCGATGCGCTAGGTCCCGACGCGGTGTTCCTGTCGAACGGGCCGGGCGATCCGGCGGCGACCGGCGCCTACGCCGTGCCGGTGATAAACGAGATCCTACGCGCGGGCATCCCGCTGTTCGGCATCTGCCTCGGCCACCAGATGCTGGCGCTGGCGCTCGGCGCGCGGACCGAGAAGATGCTGTTCGGCCACCGCGGCGCCAACCACCCGGTCAAGGACCTGGCGACGGGCAAGGTCGAGATCACCAGCCAGAACCACGGCTTCGTCGTGGTCGGCGACAGCCTGCCCAAGGGCGTGCGCAAGACGCACGTCTCGCTGTTCGACGGCTCGCTCGAGGGGCTCGCGGTCGAGGGCAAGCCGGTGTTCTCGGTGCAGTACCACCCCGAGGCCTCCCCCGGCCCCCACGACAGCCACCACCTCTTCGAGCGCTTCGTCGGGATGATGGAGACAACTAGAAGCGCGAAATGATTCGGTCGTATTCGCCATGAGAGCCGATCCAGAACCAGACGATGGTATCGTCCTCGACGACGCCGAGGGCGCGGAAGGTGCCGCCGATTCGAACGGAGTAGACCGGCCGCCTGGAATGGACCCGCTTGAACTGAAGGCCTGGATGGTATGGATTGCGAAGCCAAAGGCGATACGCCTTGTCGGCCTGACGCCGGCTGCTCGCAGGATGAGATATTTAGAGCCGCCAGAACCGGTCGCTGGCGAGGGACTTCATTCCCCGTCGCCGAGCACCGAGGAGTCGCAGGGTCGGGTGTCGCCGCGGGCGTGTTCCTCCAGGGCCTCATCGGCCATGGCTTCGAGTTTGTCCTGGGACTTGGCGAAAAGCTCGTCCCAGCGATCATCCGCCTCCATCTCCGCGAGCAAAAAGGAGGCGAGCTCGTTCTGCCGGTCCTCCGGAAGCTTCGCAAGCTTGGCAATGACATCCTTCAATAACGTGGTCATGTGCGGAATTATAACACGTCACAAATGCCCCGTCCGCGCCTCGCGCGGTCGAATATGCCCTCGCACACCCGGGAACGCCCCCGCCTCTTCGAGCGCTTCGTGGGGATGATCGACGGCCATGCCTAAGCGCACCGACATCTCGTCGATCCTGATCGTCGGCGCGGGGCCGATCGTCATCGGCCAGGCGTGCGAGTTCGACTATTCGGGCACCCAGGCGTGCAAGGCGCTTAAGTCCGAGGGCTACCGCATCGTGCTGGTGAACTCGAACCCGG
>JACZXM010000156.1 GCA_022571615.1 Acidobacteriota bacterium
GAGGACCAGGAGAACTGCAGCCTGGTCGCCGCCATCGTGGCCATGGCGCACAAGCTCCGCATGCGCGTTGTGGCCGTGGGGGTCGAAACCGAGGTCCAGCTACGCTTCCTGTGCGCCCTGGATTGCGAGCAGGTTCAAGGATTCCTGCTGGCGCTGCCTGCAAGCAGCGAGCAGATCACCGACATGCTGCGCAAGCGCCTCGATCATCGCGACCGGCCCACCGTGCTGCCCTTCCGGCGGCGGGCCTCCTAGAGCCCCGGCGCGCGACCCACGCCAGTTTCTTTGGCCGTCGGGTCGTCAGGCGCGGCCCGGACCGCGTAACACCCGCGCCGGCAACAGCAGCAACGCCCGGAGCGTCTCGAAGATCGCTCCGACTCCGATCCCGATGAGCCGCAACGGCAGCGTCAACAGCCACACGATCGGGTATAGGATGAGCGCGATGAGCGCGACCGGCCAGCAGATCACGAATAACAGCAGCCACAACAAAAACGTCCACATATCTCGCCCCTCGGTATTGCCGTAGTCTCCATTGTACTAGACGTGCATCGGGTCAGGTTGGTTTCAAACACAGGAGCCGAGCTTCATGAGTCGAACGTTGCGCCTTCTCATCGGTCTCACGCTGTTTACCCTGAGCGCTCTCGACCCGGCACTCGCGCAGGAAGCGCGGAGCCGCTGGGAGCGCATGGCGCAGATTCGCCGTGATAAGTTCGACCATGTTCTGCCCGATGCGATGCGGGAGAACGGTATCGACATGTGGATTACCGTGGTCAGGGAGGGATTGTACGATCCGCTGTTCGAGGACCTCGGCCGAGGCTACGTAGGAGACATCGGATACTACATTTTCACCGATCGCGGCAGCGACCGGATCGAGCGCGCCGCGCTCGGCATCGACGGCTACCTGCTGGAACGAAACGGCGCCTACGACTTGTTCGGCAGTGCGGACCTGCGCCAGTTCGTCGCCGAGCGCGACCCGAAGCGCATCGGGGTGAACATGTCGCGTTCGATCGGTGCCGCCGACGGGCTCTCGCACAGCAGCTTCGAGCGTCTGGTCGAGATCCTGGGCCAGCCCTATGCAACGCGGATGGTATCGGCCGAGCGGTTGATCTCGGCGTTCCGGTCGCGGCGCGTGGCCACCGAGATCGTCGCCTTCGCCGAGGCCGGGGAGCTGTCGCGCCAGATCGCCGAACGAGCCCTCTCCAACGAGGTGATCGTCCCCGGGGTCACCGCGCTCGAGGACGTCGCCTGGTGGATGATGGACGAGTTGCTGTCGCGTGGCCTGGACACGTCGTTCGACTTTCCGTCCGTGTACATCACCGGCCCGGAGGGGATCTTGGCGACATCGAGCGAGCGGATCATCCAGCGTGGTGATCTATTGATGATCGACTGGGGGGTGGGCTATCTGAACCTCTACACCGACATGAAGCGCATCGGCTACGTGCTCAGGGCCGGCGAAACGGCGGTCCCGGCGGGTATCCAGAACGCGTTCGAACAGGGCCTGCGCGTGCGCGAGATCATCCGCAAGACGATCTCCGCCGGTCCCACAGCCGGGGAAATGCTCGATCGTCTGAACGCCGAGATCGCCGCCGCCGGTTTCGAGATCATGAAGCAGTTCAACGTTGTCTCGGGCGGGCCGATGACCGAGGTGATGATCGGCTGCCATTCGGTGGGCAACCTGGGGCACGGAATCGGCCCCTCGATCGCCGCCTTCAACCCGTTGCGGATGACCTTCGAGATCAAGCCGAGCAACCTGTTCTCGATCGAGCTGTTCGCCTGGACCGCGGCTCCGGAATGGGGTGGGGCCAAGGTGCGAATCCCGCTCGAGGATGATGCGATCGTCACCGAGCGCGGCGTCGAGTGGCTTTATCCGGTCAACCAGCGGATCCTGCTGATCCGCTGAGGTCGAGCTCAGCCCGTGGCGCATTCGTGGCCAACTAAGGAAGAGCAGTGAAGCTGAGCCGGGGAATCGACGCGATCAACGAACGGATCGGGCGCGCCGTGCGCTGGCTGGTGTTGGCGATGGTGCTGATTGGCGCCTTCAACGCCGTGGCGCGTTATCTGGGGCGCTGGATCGGGTTGAACCTGAGCTCGAACGCCTATCTCGAGGCCCAGTGGTATCTGTTCAGCCTGGTGTTCCTTCTTGGAGCTGCCTACACGCTCAAGCACGATGGTCACGTGCGTGTCGACGTGTTGTACGGGCGCCTCTCCAAGCGTGGGCAAGCGTGGATCGACCTGATCGGCACCGTGGTGTTCCTGATGCCGTTCTGCGTCTTCTGCCTCTGGGTGTCGTGGCCCACGGTGCATAACTCCTGGATCGTGCGAGAAGGCTCGGCTGACCCGGGCGGTCTGCCGCGCTATCCGATCAAGAGCATGATTCTGGTGGCGTTCGTTCTGCTGCTGGCTCAAGGCGTCGCCGAGGCGGCGCGGAAGATTGCGCTGCTACGCGGCGAACTTCCCGCCGTCGCCCACGAACATCAGGGCTCCGATTCGGATCCGACAACGTGAGCGGCGACTGGCTCGCACCGGTCATGTTCGTCGTAGTGTTTATCCTGATCTTCACCGGCTTTCCGGTCGCCTTCGCGCTCGGTGGCACCGCGTTGCTGTTTGCCTTCGCCGGGGTGGCGGCGGGCTACTTCGATTGGGCGCTGCTGTACGCTCTGCCCGAGCGGATCTTCGGCATCATGTCGAATTTCGTCTTGCTGGCGGTGCCGTTCTTCATCTTCATGGGCACGGTGCTCGAGAAATCCGGCCTGGCCGAGGACCTGTTGCGCACAATCGGGAAGCTGTTCGGGCCGCTACGTGGCGGTCTGGCGCTGGCGGTGGTGCTGGTCGGGGCGTTGATGGCGGCGGCCACCGGAGTCGTCGGTGCCTCGGTCGTCGCCATGGGGTTGATCTCGTTGCCGATCATGCTGCGCTACGGCTACTCGCCAGAGCTGTCCACCGGCGTAATCGCCGCCTCCGGAACTCTCGGCCAGATCATTCCACCCAGCGTGGTACTGGTCGTGCTGGCCGACCAGATGGGCATATCGGTTGGCGATCTGTTCGTCGGCAGCCTATTACCCGGCCTGATGCTGGCGGGGATGTACGCCTTGTACGTGATCGGGGTCGCGATCCTGAAGCCGCAGGCGGCCCCGGCGCTACCGGCCCACGAACGAGAGTCCTTCGGGCCCGAGTTACTGCGGCAGGTGATCCTGGTCATGATCCCGCCGCTGCTGTTGATCCTGCTGGTGCTGGGCAGCATCTTCGCCGGCGTGGCCACCCCTACCGAAGCCGGCGCGCTCGGCGCGCTCGGGGCTATGGTGCTGGCATGGCTCAACCGCCGACTCAGCATGGACGCCCTGAGCGCTGCTCTCGATCACACCACACGGCTGACCTCGATGGTGGTCTTCCTGCTCATTGGCTCCACCGCGTTCGCCCTCGTGTTCCGTGGCTTGTACGGAGACGTGTGGATCGAGAACCTGCTGACCGGGCTCCCTGGAGGCACGATTGGATTCCTGCTGGTGGCCAATCTGAGCATCTTCGTGCTCGGCTTCTTTATCGATTTCTTCGAGATCGCCTTCATCATCATCCCGTTACTGGCCCCCGCAGCTCGATTGCATGGCATCGATCTGGTCTGGTTCGGGGTGATGATCGGGATGAACCTGCAGACCTCTTTCCTGACACCGCCGTTCGGATTCGCGCTCTTTTACCTGCGAAGTGTCGCGCCCGCGCAGGTACGAACGCTGGACATCTACCGCGGCGCGGTACCGTTCATCGCCATCCAGCTGATCGGTCTGTTGTTGATCATCCTGTTCCCGGAGATCGTCACCGCGCTGCTGGACTAACTGCTTGCTGCTCGGCGTCCTGGCGATGGATGAGCGCGGCAACGTGCGACCACGGCGTGCTACTTCGGGCGCAGTACGAACAGCCCGCGCTGGATGTCGGAAACGATGACGATACCCGACGGGAAGCCGGCATAGATGCCCCACGCACCCGAGAAGGCGGTGGCGTCGTTATCGGGGTAGGTGTCGAACCAGCCTATTGGCTGTGGGTAGCGGCGGCTCGATATGTCGACGACCCGCATTCCGCCGCGATAGGCCGACAAGAACAGCTTGTCGCCCTGGACCATGCTGTTGTGGTCGATGGTCGGCAGGTCCCAGATGAGCCGGTTCGCGAGCTTCGGGTTTTCCAACCTAGCAACGCGGATCACGTACGTGGTCATGGAGGAGACGTTGCCGTTGAAGCGCTCGTCGAGCTCGTCGTTCAGATAGAGAAACTTGCGATCGGAACTGAGCCAGCCGCTGTGCCCGTACGTTGCGTTCTCGTACACCAGGTTGGACAGCGTCACCGGGGCGGACTTGTCGGTGACATCGATGATGTGCAGGCCCATCGGGCCGGTGAAGGCGAACGCGATCTCGCGCCCTTTGTAGCGCCCCTTGGTGTAGGTGACCACCTGGACGTCGTGGACGGAGGTCACGTTCCAGGCCACCGGCTCGAGCACCGGGTTGGCCGGGTCGCTGAGGTCCACTGCGACCAAGCCTCCACGGGCCAGGTTCGCTCCGAGCACATAGGCGTAACCGCTCTGCTCGTTGACGAAGATGTTGTGGGCCGTGGACAGCCCCAGATCGGTCACAGTGCGCACCACGCGCACCTTGCCCTTGTCGATCCTGGACAGCCTGATCACCTGGATCCCACCCGATCGCTCATTGACCGAATACGCGTACTCGCCGTACACCGCCATGTCCCGCCAGCTCGACACCGGCCCGGGGATCACCGCAACGATGGAGGGGTTGACCGGATCCGTGATCTCGACGAACGCGGTGCCACTGGTGAGCCCGATGATCGCGTACTCGCGCCCCGAGGGCGATGTGTAGCCCCAGATGTCGCTGGCGTTCGTCGGCACGCCGGTGAGATCGGTTCCTGTCATCCAGCTCTGGAGCGTCACACCGCTTGCGGGGAAGCCGAGCACGCTGCCGCGTGCGGCCGAGGCGCCTATTTCCAGACCGGTGATGCCACGCCCGGAGTAGGGTGTCGGGATGCCATCGCGGCCGTACCCGTAGGCGCCGAGAGCCCAGTACGAGTTGGGCGGCACACTCCATCCGGGGTGCGACCCTTGCTGGGCCGACGGCAGGGCAAGGAACGGCGACGACAGCGCGGTGATCATCACGCCAAGCCCGATGGCACGAATCTGGCGACCGTTGGGCATCAGATCAGGAACCCTTCTCAGGGGCGAGAAACTCGCATCAGTGTACCTCGCCCCAGGGTCAATCCGCCCGTCCGAAGGCAAATCGGGCGTAAGCCTGCTCGGCGGTATTGAACCAGCGATACGAATCGCTGCGGGCGCGTTTCCACGCCTCGTAGATCTTGCGGTAGGCGGGATCGGCGGCCGCCTGTTCCTCGTACAGCTCGAACGAGGCGAGGTAGGCAGCCTCCATGATCTCGGCGGAAAACGGCCGCAGCTGGACGCCGGCCCTGATGAGGCGTTGCAGCGCCGGTGGGTTCTTCGCATCGTAGCGGGCCAGCATGATCATCGCAGCCTCGATCGTGACGCTACGCAGGATCTCCCGGTACGAGGATGGCAAGCTGTCCCATGCATCGCGGTTGACGTAGAAGGACAACGTCGGACCGGGCTCCCACCAGCCAGGGTAGTAGTAGTAGTCGGCGACCTTGTGGAACCCGAGCTTTTCATCGTCGTAGGGCCCAACCCACTCGGTGGCGTCTATGGCTCCGCGCTCGAGGGCCTGGTAGATCTCTCCGCCGGCAAGCACCTGCACCGAGACACCGAGCCGGCTCATGACCTCGCCACCGAGCCCGGGGATGCGCATTCTCAGGCCCCCGAGGTCGGAGACCGCTTCGATTTGACGGCGAAACCAGCCGCCCATTTGGGCCCCGGTCGAGCCTCCCGGGAAGGTAATCACGTTGAAATCTGCAAACAGCTCGTGCATCAGCTCCAGGCCGCCACCCTCGTAGAGCCAGGAGTACTGCTGTCGTGCCGTGAGCCCGAACGGAACGCCGGCATCGAAGGCCAGCGCGGGGTTCTTACCGATGAAGTAGTAGCTGGCGGTGTGACCGAGCTGGACGGTTCCTTGCTGGACCGCATCAAGCACCTGGAAGGCCGGCACAATTTCGCCTGCCGGGTAGGGGCGGAGAGAGAAGCGTCCGTCGGTCAGCCGCTCGAGGCGCTCGGCAACGTAGTCGTTGATGCCGTACAGCGCATCGAGGCTGCGCGGAAAACTCGACACCAGCCGCCACCGGATCCTCGGCTGGGTGTGAACGGCAGGCCCCGACGACTCGCCCCCTCTGCAGCCGGCCAAAGCCGTGGTGGCGGCCGCACCGGCGGCGGTGACGAACTTGCGGCGATCGATGGGCTTACGGTGGGTCATCGGTGGGTCTCGGCTGGTCGTCTACCTTGGACGCGGGCAACGGTACCACTTCCGACCGTCGGCACCGTAACCAGACCATCACAGCTCCACCACGGCCTGCCTAGGATCGGGGCGGGTGCCCAGAAGCACCAGCAGTTCCGCCAGCACCATGGCGGTGGCTCCCCAGACTGCAAGCCCATCGAGCCGGAACAAGGGGACCTGGGTGTCGACGCCGAGCAGCTGCCAGCGCTCGAGCTGGAGGGTTTCAGGGGCTGCCAGGGTCGTCAGCGGTACCTCGAGGATCCGATCGACCTCGTCCTCGGCGGCCTGAAACCGCGGCTCGTGTGCAACGGTTCCGACGATCGGATGCAGGTTGAAGCTGCTAGCGGGAATGTGAAGCGGTGACAACGCCCCGAGTACGCGGACCGCGCCGGGCTCCAGCCCGACCTCCTCCCACGCCTCTCGCAGCGCTGCGGCCACCGGCGTCTCGTCAGGGTCCAGGGCTCCCCCCGGCAGTGACACCTGCCCCCCGTGCGCGAC
>JACZXM010000157.1 GCA_022571615.1 Acidobacteriota bacterium
CGGACAGCTTCGCGATGATCCGCGGCGGGCATCTCGACGTGTGTGTCCTCGGTGCCCTGCAGGTCGCCGCGAACGGGGATCTGGCGAACTGGTCGACGGGTGCCCCCGATGCCATCCCTGCCGTGGGGGGCGCGATGGATCTGGTGGCCGGTGTGAAGACGATCTACGTGATTACGCAGCACTGCACCAAGAGCGGCGATCCGAAACTTGTCGAGGCCTGTAGTTATCCGCTGACAGGGTTGGCAGTGGTGGACCGCATCTATACCGATCTCGCTGTCATCGACATTACCGAACGGGGTTTCCAGCTCGTGGAACTGAGCCCTGGTGTGAGCTTCGAGTATGCCCAGGAACGAACCGGGGCGACGCTGCTTGCGGTCAGCGACCGCTCCCACCAGCCCGGCGCAGAACGGTGAGTGCGTCCCCGGGGCTATCGGCGAGTGCGTTGCTGTACCAGCGAGCGCTCGAGATCCTGCCCGGTGGTGTGAGCCGCAACACCGTGCTGCGCAAGCCGCATCCGCTGTACGCCGACCATGCCAGCGGTTGTCGGGTAACCGACATCGAGGGCGTCGAGCGTATCGACTTCGCCAACAACATGGGGTCGCTGATTCACGGCCACGCACATCCCGCCGTGGTTGCCGCGGTGAGCGAGCAGCTCAGCAAGGGGACTGCGTTCATGATGGCCACCGAGGTCGAGATTCTGTACGCGGAGCATCTGCTGGGTCGCAACGCGGGGTTTGAGAAGCTGCGGTTCGTGAATTCCGGCACGGAGGCGGTGATGGCTGCTGTGAAGGCATCCCGCGCCTACACGGGTCGAGCCAAGATCGCCAAGGTGGAGGGCGCGTATCACGGTCAGTACGACTATGCCGAGGTGAGCCAAACTTCCACGCCTCGGAACTGGGGGAGCGCCGACCGTCCTTCGAGCAACGCGGTGGCGTACGGAACGCCGCCGGCGGTGTTGGCCGATGTCGTGGTCATCCCGTTCAACGATGCCGAACGTGCGCTGGCGATTCTCGATCGGCACAAGGGTGAGTTGGCGTGCTTGCTGTTGGATCTCATGCCTCACCGGGTCGGGCTGAGGCCGGCTGATCCTGAGTTCGTTACCGCCCTACGCGAGTGGACCGAGGCGGACGGCGCGCTACTCGTGCTCGATGAGGTGATCACGTTCCGCTCCGAATTCGGCGGCGCTCAGACCTGGTACGAAGTGACGCCCGACCTCACCGCGATGGGCAAGCTCATCGGCGGCGGCTTCCCCGTCGGTGCGATAGCGGGAAGGGCCGGTGTGATGGACGTGATGAATCCGCTTGCCGACAACGTGTTGTTTCCCCACTCCGGGACGTTTTCGGCAAACCCCATCACGATGACGGCGGGACTGGTGGCCATGGAGTTGTTCGATGAAGCCGCTGTGGCGCGCGTCAACGCTTTGGCAAAACGTGCGATGGACGGGATCGACGAAGCGATCCGCTCGACGGGCGTAAGAGCCTGTGTAACCGGCGGCGGCTCGATGTTCCGCGTGCACTTCAAGAAGTCGCCGCCATTGAACCACCGCGAAGCGTTCGCGACGCCGGAGGAGACTCGTCAGTTGGCGGTGTTGCTCGACCATCTGTTCTCCGAGGGCCTGATGATGATCAACACCGGTTCGGCGGCACTCTCGACGGTGATGGGCGAGGCGGAGATCGATCTGCTCATCGCCGGGATGAAGGGTGGGTTCGAGAAGGCAACCGCGGCACAGTAGCGCGCGATCCCGCCCGCCGGACAATCGCCGCGCCCGCTAAGAAGCCACCGCCACCATGACGCTCACCGATCGTGGAGGCACTCTCGCCCGCCGAGCGCATGCAGCTGATGAGCGAGCCGGAGGCTTGACGCGGGCGGAGCTGGAACACGCGATCCGGGCGGCGAGCCAACGAATCGCGCCGTGTATGATGGCTGTTGAGGATCCCATGACGCTCAACGTAGACGTCGAACAGGAACAGGACGGCCGCTGGATTGCCGAGGTCCTTGACCTGCCCGGTGTCATGGCCTGCGGAACGACGCCGGACGCTGCCAAAGCGAAGGTGCAGGCGCTGGCCTTGCGTGTCCTCGCCGACCGGCTCGAACACGGTGAGGCCGGTCCCGACTTCCTGAACATCTCCTTCGAAGCCGCTTGAGCCGGTGGCCCAGCACTCGGGCCCGACGCGTTCTGGGCGCGCTGCTGAGAATCGGCCGGCCGGACCGTCAAGAGGCAATCGGGCTCTCATCGAACCTTGTCCCGAGAGGGCTGGCCCACGATAGGGACGAGATTGGCCCACGAATGCTGTCGCGAATAGCCAAGCGCACGGGGCTGCGACCGGAAGATCTGTAGGGTAGGCGCCAGCGCAACCGGGGAGACGGCGACCGTGACTCTGATCAGCGCTGCGGCTGTTGTGCTGCTTCCCGGCCTAGCCGCGTCCTGGTGGACCGTGCGGCGGGTGGCGCTCACCGGCGCCAGCAGCAACGCAGAACTCGATTCGGGTCAACGGATCGGCCTGGTGTATTCGGGCATCGGAGTCGCTTGTATCTGCCTCTGGCTGGGCGCGTCGGTGTTCGGCCTATCGCGCTGGATGAGTCTGCTCGCGCCGTTGGCAGTGGCCGGCGTTCTGGCGCTGGCGGCGTTGCGAGGCAAACGGTCCGACCGACCACAAGCGCCGGTCGCTGCATCGCTCGGGGGCGAGGCCGGCGAACCTGCACCGCGGAGGAACGGCCTCCGCGGCCCTGTCGGGACGCTGGCCCTGTTGAGCCTGATCTCCGTTGCCGCCGTGGCCTTGCCGTTTTCTACCTACGGCTGGGAACGTCCCGACGGCGTCCACCGCATGGCGATGACCGACTGGGAAAAGCACCTGGTGATGACCACGGCCATCGCCGCCTCTGCCAGGTTCCCGCCGCCGCACCCTTACCTTCACACCGATCCGAACCCGTCGTACTACTTCGGTTATCACCTCGTGGCCGGGGCCATCGAGGTCGCCAGCGGCCGGCACAGCGAGCAGTACTTCATCCTCCTGCTGCTGACCCTGACCACCGCGGCCGCCACTCCTTTCGTGGTCTACACATTTGCGCGCGACCTGTGCGCGCGATCACAGGCCGTGCTCGCGGCCGCCGGTTCCACCCTGCTGGTCGGATTCGATTTGATCGTGGTAGGCCTGGAGACCTTGCGAGCCACTCTCGATGCCTGGCCGCTGCCCTCGGGGCTGGCGGGTATGCGCGCCATCATCCCATCGACGCACATCGACTTCTGGATCCACAACGTCGACCGGCAGTTCAACGCCCCGATTATCACCACGATGTGGGCTCCGCACCAGACCGCGGCCACGCTTATCGCGCTGTTGGTGTTGTACTTGCTGGCACCACGCCCGGACGACCCGATGCGCCCGCGATCGGGCTGGCTGTTGCCGGCGCTGCTGCTGGCAGCGCTGCCGGCGCTGTCGGCCTACGTCGCCTTGGGACTGGGAATCGGAGTCGCTGCGGCGGCGATGGCCGAATCGATCGCCGAGCGCCGAGCGCCCTGGCATGGTGGCCTGTTCCGGCGCTGGGCTCCGGCGGGAGCAGCGGGGCTGGCTCTCGCGTTGCCGATCCTGCCCACGCTCACCTCAGGATCGTCCTCGGGCTTGACGTTCCACATCTCCCCGGCGGGAACCTGGAGCAACGGGGCCCTCTGGTCGTGGCTATTCGGACCCCGGCAGTGGACCGGCCTGCTCGATTCCCCCGCCGTGTACCTGATGGAGCTCGGCGTCGTCGGCCTGCTGGCAGGGTGGCAGATTGTGCGACTCTGGCGCGCCCGCTCGTTGAGCCCGGCGCAAAGCCAGGCGGTGGCGATCGCCTTCGGCATCCTGTTGGTGGTCACGGTGGTGCGGCCACCGGTGGGAATTGGAAACAACCTGTACGCGCGCACCCTGTTGCTGGTGTGGTTCGTGCTGGCGCCTTTCGCGGCGATGGCGGCCTACCGGGCGCGGCGGTCGCGTTGGCTTGCCGCCGCGGTGCTGGTTTGCGCCCTCGGAACCGCTTACGCCGAGGTCGGCTACCTGCTCGAGGGCGGCTTGTTTTGGGGCACACCTCGAGACGATGTCGCGGTGCTGAGCTGGATCAACGACAATTCGCCCCCCGCGTCGGTGGTTGCGATCCGCCCCGGCGCTCTTGATGGCAGCATGGGATACTGGCTTCGGCGACCCATGGTGCTGGGCGACCGGCGCCTTGCCCTGCTCTTCGGAGCCCGCCCGCAAGAGTATGACCGAACCGCGGCGGCTTTGGAGCAGGCGTACTCGACGTCGCGCAGCGGGCTGGCTGCCAAACGCTTCGACGATCTGGAGGCTGATATCATCTTGGTCAGTGGTGCGCTTCCGGTTCCGGCCTGGGCCGGGCCGCCGTGCTTCGAGACCGTCACCCGCAACGACGCATGGCTCGTGCTCGCCAGGAAACCCGCGTCGTGCACGAAGGCTGACACGACTCATTAGTCTCTACCAGGGTGTTCCCGCGGCTTGCCGTGATACCGCCCTGCAGAAAGAGATCGAGAATCGATGCTACGTGACCTCCGAGAAGCGTTGCGCTCGGTAATCGCGACGCCCGGCCCGACCATCGTCATCATCGTGACGCTGGCACTGGCGATTGGCGCCAACACCGCTATCTTCAGCGTGCTCAACGCCGTCCTGCTCCGCCCGCTGGGGTATCCGGAACCGGATCGGCTGGTGATGCTGTGGGCCGAGAATACCCGACAGGACATCGAGCGCTCCGAGGTCTCGACCGCCGACTACCTGGACTGGCGCGAGCGGTCGGAGTCGTTCGGCGGCATGATCGCCGCCTACCGCCACCTCGGTTTCACGCTCACCGGTATCGATCAGCCGGAGCGCCTCGACAGCGTTCAGGCATCGCCTGTGCTGTTCCGGCTCCTGGGCGTGGATCCGGAGCTCGGGCGCGTGTTCTCCGAGGCCGACGAAACGCCGGGTAACGAGCACCTGGTGATCCTCAGCCACGCGGCATGGACGCGACGTTTCGGCAACGACCGGTCCATCATCGAACGCACGATCGAGCTC
Source organism: Acidobacteriota bacterium (assembly GCA_022571615.1). Taxonomy (GTDB): domain Bacteria; phylum Acidobacteriota; class UBA890; order UBA890; family WLXD01; genus JACZXM01. The sequence goes on from JACZXM010000157.1 coordinate 5,037, forward strand.
GACGCGGAGCCCTATACGGTCGTCGGCGTGATGCCCGAGGGATTCGAGTTTCCTCCCGGCGAACCCGATGTGGAGATCTGGTCGCCGCTGACGCTGAGCCGAGAGTCACTTCTGACACGGCCGCACCGGCAGTACAACACCGTCGGACGCCTGGCCGAAGGGGTAACGCTGGGGAGCGCCGGCGAGGAGATGGACGCCATCGCGGCCCAGATCGCGCAGCAGTACCCTGACTCCAACGAGGGTTGGGGGGTAGAGATTGTCTCCGCCCACGAACAACTGGTAGGTGACATCGGAGCAACACTGTGGATCCTGTTCGGCGCCGTGGCCCTCGTGCTGCTGATTGGCTGTGTCAACGTGGCCAACCTGCTGATCACCCGTTCCACGGAGGCCGCCAAGGACTTCGTGATCCGCGCCGCGCTCGGTGCCAGCCGATTGGCGCTGATGCGCCGCTCGCTGGCCGAGAGCCTCGTGCTCGCGCTTGCAGGTGGTGTGGCGGGAACGATCGTCGCGTACTGGGGTGTGGCGCTGCTGCGCCAGGTCATTCCGAGCACAGTGCCGCGTCTGAACCAGGTCGGCATCGACGCCAACGTGTTGCTGTTCACGGGAGCCCTGACGGTTGCCTCGGCGTTGGTGTTCGGACTGGTGCCGGCGGTGCGGGTGATGTCACCCAACCTGGCCGAAGTTCTCAAGTCCGGCGGCCGTGGAGCGTCTGCGAGCAAGTCGCGCTGGTTGTCGGATCTGATGGTGGTGTTCGAGGTCGCTTTGGCGCTGGTGTTGCTGGCCGGTGCCGGTTTGATGGTACGTAGCTACATACGGCTGAGCGACGTGGATCCGGGGTTCCGCAAAGAAAACGTCGTCTCGGTGGCGATTGCGCTGCCGCCCTCCCGCTACTCGGAGGGCGATCTGCGCCGTCGCTTCTTTGCCGATCTGGTGGATCGGGTCCGGCAGATCCCCGGTATCGAGGCCGCCTCCGCCGTCTCGGCGCTGCCGATGAGCGATGTCGGCGTCAGCTTCGAGATGCCGTTCACGGTCGAGGGACTCGAGACCAGGTCGCCGACCGAGCGGCCGCGTGGAGACTACCGAGGGGTGTTTCCTGGCTACTTCAAGACGCTGGCGATCCCGCTCATCCAGGGGCGTGTTTTTTCCGACTTCGACGGTCGCGACGGCTTCCCGATGGCTATCGTCAACCAGTCGCTGGCCGACCGCTACTTCGCCGATGTCGACCCGATCGGCAAGATGGTGAGCATGCCGATGGCCGGCAGCCTCCAGATCGTTGGAGTGGTCGGCGACATCCGCCACGGCGGCCTGCAATCGGAGGCACGACCGGAGTGGTTCGTTCCCTACTCGCAGTTGCCGCTGAGCGAGATGCACGTGGTGGCCTATTCCTTCGACGAGCCGGCGCGCGTTGCCGGCGCGATCCTGCAGCAGATGTGGCAGATCGACGCCCAGATCGCTCCCACCGAGATCGCGACCCTGAGCGATCGGCTTTGGGAATCGGTCGCGCAGCCGCGGTTCAATACCGCGCTGCTGGTCGGACTGGCATTCTGCGCTGCGGTGCTCGCCGCGGTCGGCATCTACGGCGTGGTCTCCTACTCTGTGGTCCAGCGCACGAGCGAGATCGGAGTGCGGATGGCGCTGGGCGCCGACGCCAGCGACACGATGCGCTTGATCGTGCGCCAGGCAATGCTCGCGGTGGTGGTCGGGGTCGTGCTCGGCGTCGCGGGGGCGTTGGGGGCAGCTCGCTTCATCACCGGCCTGTTGTACGGTGTTGAGCCCACCGACCCGTCGACGTACCTGTTCGTAAGCGTGGTCGTGC
>JACZXM010000158.1 GCA_022571615.1 Acidobacteriota bacterium
GATGACCGTCGGCGCGCCCACCAGCGCGGGGCCGGTCACCACCGCAACGAGCGGTTGGGTCAAAAGCTCACCCACGAATCCCGTCTGGCCGTTCCCGGACATCGCGATGACGGCATTCGCCGCTCCCGGCAAGAGATCGAAAACGCCGGAGGTCACGGAGCCTAGGCCCAAAGCCTGACCGCGTGCGTCCGGTGTGAACATCAGAGTCCGCTCGCCAACCCGCCCCGCGATGGCGAGATCGGTGAACGAGATCAGCCCGTCCACGGCGTTGGCGCCTAGGATGCCACCCAGCTCGCCGCCACCCGTGCCAATCGCGGCCGTCACTCGTGTCGAGCCGTCTATCGAGACCAGGTAGCCGTTGGCGTCCAACACCTCGATCACCGGCTGCGTCGTCAGGAGCAGTCCCAAAACCGCCCCTGCGGGCTGGGTGCGTATCGTGAGCTGCGAGGGAGACTGCCGAACGGTGAGCTTCCGCGATCCCACCACTACCCCGGTCTTCGCTCTTATTGTCGCCGTTCCATTCGCCACAGCCGTGACGACCCCGGCGTCGGTGACGGAGAGCACCTCCGGATCCGTCGATGTCCACTCGAAAGTGTTCACGCTGATCGTATTGCCGTTGGCGTCCTTCGCTACTGCCTCCAGTTGTATCGTCTCTTCCAAAGCGGTGAGCGTCCCCTGAGGCGTGATTATCTGGACCGCCACAATAGCAGATGAGGCAGCCGTCGGTGAATCGTCTCCACACGAAGAGAGAAGGAGCCCGCTGAGGATGGCGAGCGGGATCGTGACTGTAATGACGCTGTGTTGTTTCATTTTCGCTCCAACATGTGCCGGTTCCGGCTTGCACCGCGCTCGGGCTGAACCTGCGGCGACACGTCAACTGTCATTTCCGCTACGCTCGTACCGACACGAGGTGTGCGATGATCTGGTATTACCGGTTACTCACCCTACTATACGGAAATGAGGGAAGCTCTTGCTCATGCGCATTACTGCACCACACGCACGGGCGTGAGCCTGGTGGTTGTGGTTCCGTCGCCGAGTTGGCCGTCGCTGTTGTTTCCCCAGCAGTACGCCTCTCCGGTCGTGGTCACGCCACACACGTGATTGGAGCCAACGCTCAGCGACATGAAGCTGAGGCCACCGGAGACGCGCACGGGCACGATCTTATCGATCGTGGTGCCGTCGCCAAGCTCGCCGCTGTCGTTGGGCCCCCAGCAGTGCGCCTCCCCCACCGAAGTGACGCCGCAATTGCCGTGCCCGGCGCTCACTGAGGCGAAGCTGAGCCCACCGGAGACCAGGACGGGGGTGAGGCTGCTGATCTTGGTTCCGTCGCCGAGCTGACCCTGGCGGTTGCCACCCCAACAGTACGCCTCTTCCGTCGCGATCACGGCACAGGTGTGGAAAAAACTGGCGCTAACCGAGATGAAGTTGAGGCCGCCGGAGACGCGCACGGGCGTGAGTCTCTCGGTGGTCGTTCCGTCGCCGAGCTGACCCTGGCGGTTGACACCCCAACAGTAAGCGTCTCCGCCACTCGCTACGCCACACCTATGGGTCAGCGAGGTGAAGCTCAAGCCGCCCGAGACACGCACGGGTGTGCGTCTGTCAATCGTGGTTCCGTCGCCGAGCGTACCGCCGAGGCCCCAACAGTACGCTTCTCCGGTCCTGGCGACGCCACACGTGTGGCCACCGCCGGCACTCAGCGAGGCGTAGCTCAGTCCACCAGCGACGAGCACAGGCGTGCGCCTATCCGTCGTGGTTCCATCGCCCAACTGGCCCCAACGGTTCTCGCCCCAACAGTAGGCATCTCCAGCACTCGTGACCCCGCACGTGCCGTCCAGCGACGTGAAGCTCAGCCCGCCCGAAACGAGCACCGGTGTCAGGCTGCTGCTGCCCGTTCCGTCGCCGAGATTCCCGAAGCCACCGAAGCCCCAGCAATAAGCGTCGTCCATTGTTGTGACTCCGCACGTGGAGATGCTACTGGCGCTCACCGACACGAAACTGAGGAAGATATCGAACGCGGCGCTGGTGGCGCCGGTGAGACCTGCTGCGCTGGCTACGAGCGTGTAGCCGCTACCGGGTCGGTCGATTCGAAAATCGTCAAAGGTCGCGACGCCGCCCACCGCGCTCACCGTTGTCGTCCCTGCTAGCGTCCCGCCTCCCGGATCGGCGCCGAGCGCGATCGTCACGATTCCCGTCGTGCCTGTTACCGTGTTCCCGAACGCGTCTAAGATTGCCACCTCGATCGCGGGTGTGATTCGCTGGTTCCCGTGCGTGAGGGTCGGCTGGACTGCGAAGGCCAGCCGCACCGCCGGCAGGGTTTCCGTGGTGAAGCTTGCCGTGACCTCCTCTTCCAGCGCGTCTCCACTCAGGTCGATCATGCCCGGAGTCATCGCGAGCGTGTAGCGGGTATTGGGCGCCAGGAATTGAGCCGGTGTGAACTGAGCCAGCAGCCCGTCTGTCCGGACCGCTAGGGTCCCGTCCACGAGGGCACCGCCTCGCAGTAGCCTGAGAGTTTGGAGCGTTACCGTAGCGCGGTTTACCGGCTCGCTGAAGACGACGATCATGCTGCTGTTGAGAATGATGTCGGTGTCGCCATCGGCTGGCCGGGTGCGGACTATTGTTGGCCGCCTGCTCCTGGGCACGGACGTTCTGACCAGCACCGTGGATCCGTCGCGGTTTCGGACGGCTATCTCGAGCTGCTGGTCCGGGAGGCCCGGCAAGACCACCGGATCGAAGCCGCCGTCGGTGACGTCGGTGTTCACGGTGGCGGCAGTTGCTAGGTTGGTCACCGTGGCCGAGACACCGTCCGGGAAGCTGCCCGGGCTTGCCGAGATGTAGACGTCACCGGGCGCAGCCAGCCCGCTAGGGGAGCTGCGGGCGGCTGGTTCAGAACCGGCGGCTGGTTCAGAAATGGCAAGGCCAGTGGGGGGCTCGATCACAAGGGGTTCAATTGGGGTCGCAGGCCCGCCGTCACCACAGGCCATGAGCCCGAAGAGCAGCCACGCACGCGCCGCCCCGAATCGCGACCGAGTCTTCATTCTCACGAGCGTCATTGCACGTTACCCACAGACACAAAAGCAGCCCAATAGAACGGATTCGCGTAGTCACCATCGCGTATGAGAGCTCGTTGGGCGTCGGCGAGCGCGGCGTCTATGGAGGAACCTCCGCGCATGCTTCGGTAGAAGTGTTCCATCAGCACGGCCGTACTGCGGTCGTCCACGCGCCACTGACTCGCCACCACCGATTGTGCCCCGGCATAGAGGAAGGCGCGTACGAGCCCGACCCAGTCGTCTCCCGGAGGTACGTCTTGGCGGAATCCGCTGCCGAGGGCCGTCTCGCATGCGCTGAGCACCACTAGGTCGGCCGCCAACCGCAACCCGAAGATCTCGTGAACCTCCAGTCGCCCATCCGAATCTCGCCCCGGGTTGAGCTCGACGAACGAGAACAGTGGGTTCACCGTGTTCAAGACTCCGTACGTCGCCAGATGGATGACCCGGTACTCGGGCGCGACTTCGAAGAAGCGGGATTCCGTCGCGCGCGACCCCACCAACAGCTCCACGCCTCGTTCACTACGACTGAGGGTGCGCACTTCGTCAGCGGATGCGACCAGCGATCTTGGCCTCGGTGCCATGGCGAGGATCCCACGTCGAGGTGTCGGCCGTTCGCGCTCGGACAGGAACACCCACACTGAGGCCGATGGGACGTATGCCACGTCAAAGGACTCGATCAGGAACCTTTCTCCACCGGGCGCCGGCTTCAGCAGGGCTTGAAAGGGTACGTAGTGCAGCTCGGCGTGGGGCGCGATGATCAGTCGCCGCCGGCCGTTCAGATGGCCGGCTTCTTCAATCGGGGCAAGCACTGCCTGGTAAAGACGCCGCAGTGGAGCACGCCATAGGTTATCAGCCGATCCCAGCGATCCCGGCCTCCCGATCGTGCCACGATGAAACTCAACCAGCTGACGAAGTTCCTTCCGGTTGATTGGAAGCTCTACTGCGGCGACATCTGCGCGGGACACTACGAATGCGACGCTGGCAACGTCCGAGAACAGGTACTCGATGAACACGGCGCCGGGAGGTAAGAGCCGCTGCAAGTCGGCCACGCCTACTGTGGAGCCCGAGACGAGAGAGGCGTATTCGGGGCTCGATGCTTTGAGATCGACGAGAAGGCGCTGATACTGTGTTTGCGCCGCTGCCAGGGATTCGCGGACCTCGTCGAGGCGTGGATCCGCTACTGCCGTCGGGCCACGAATCATGTTGGTTCTGGGCCCAGGGAGATACAGGGCTCGGGAGAGTTGCCCAATTCGCCGCCGGAGTGTCTGCTCGTCGCGAACCAAGGCTTCGTCCAGCGTTCCGGAGTGTGTTCGACCGCGTGCCAGCAGATCGATCATTTGGCGTGCACGCATCTTCTCGCTCGCCTCGAACGCCGCTTCGCTTCGTCCTCGCGCGAGTTCCGTTAGAACCAGCTCCGCGTGAACGCTCCATTTGTCCTCGAGATACCCATAGCGCCGCTCTTCAACGGGCAGCGTTCCGCCGATCGCTTCCAGTTGCAAAATGGCTTCTCGCAACTCCGAAGCCGCGGCAGCGAGTTGGCTCTTGTCACGAAGGGTTAGACCGAGCCCGACGTGCAGTGCCCACTCGACGGTGGGAGCCGCGCGGCCCTCGAGCAGCGCCAAAGCAGCATTGTATCCTGCAGCTGCCGTCTCGAGGTCGCCCAGCGACCGATCCAAGTCGGCCAAGGCCCCGAGGGTCACTGCCTCCGCTGCCGCATCGCCCAGTGACCGATGCACGGCCAGAGCCGCAAGATAGGATTCGCGTGCTGCTGCAGAATCTCCCCGCTGCAGTTGCACGTCGCCCAGTAGCGCTTGCGTGAGAGCCGCCGGCCTGGCGTCTGCAAAGCTCTCCTGTATGAGGTAGGCTCGGGAGAGCGCCTCCTCCGCGAGATCGTACTGTTCCAACGCCAGATGTAGCGATCCCAACCCTTGCTCGGCTTCCGCCTGCCCGCTCGGATACTCGATTTCCTTGTAAGCCGCTATGACGTCGCGATACAGATCTGTCGCCGCCTCGAAATCGTTCAGCTGGGCCAGCAAGTCGGCTTGCTGGAGGGCAAGATCCGGCTCGAGCTCCCAACCCCCGCCATCGCCAGCCACCTCGGCCCGGGCGCGCTCGATATGCTCGAGCGCCGAGTTTAGCTGCCCCATCCCCGCTTGGACGGCAGCAATGTCGCTCATGACAAGGGCTCGGCGGATCGGCGGACCGATCTCCTCGAGGACGGCCAGCGCCGCTTTGAGGGAACTCAATGCGGCGGAGTAGTCGCCCCAGCGAAGATGCAACAGGCCGATGTTTCGTAGATCGTGAGCTTCGCCACGACGGTCTCCCGTTTCCCGTCGTGTGCCCAGGGCTTCGGTATAGAGATCATACGCGCGAGAGTATCGCCCCCTCTTGGTCGCGACGTTCCCGAGGTTGGTCAGGTTGGTAGCGGCGCTGCGCGGCCGTCCGGCGCTACGGTTCTGTTCCAGCGCGCCGAGAAAGTACTCTTCCGCGCCCGCCAGGTCGCCTAGCTCGTCGCTGACCAGCCCCAAGTTGTTCAAGTCGGCTGCCTCCCCACGGCTGTCGCCGGTCAGCGGGCGAATCTCGACCGCCTGTGCGTAGAATTCCGACGCGAGCGATAGGTCGCCACGATCCCTGTGGACAGCGGCAATATTGCCGAGCGCATTGCCCCGAGTGCGGTGGTCACCGGCTGCTTCGGCAAGTTCGAGGGAGCGAGCGTAATAGCTCAGCGCTCGGTCGAGCTGGCCCATGGCGTAATGGCCGGAGCCCATGTTGCCGAGGGCCGCGGCCTGGCCGGGCAGGTCGCTGAGGCCGCGATAGACGCTCAGGCTCTGCTCCCACAGCCGGATCGCGGCTTCCGGACCTTGTTGCGAAAACGCGGTTCTCCCCGCACCTCGCACGCTGTCGGCCTCCAGCTTCTCGATGCGTTCGTCGGCCGTCCAGGCCTTGAACTGCTCGACCGTGCTGATGAAAAACGAGTCCGACCATGCGCCGGCGTACAGCTGCGCCAACTGCTCGGCCTGCAGCAACCGACGCACCCTGTCCTCGGCACGCTGAGCCCGAACGGCGAGGCGCATGAGTTCTGCGACTGCGGCTCGGGCGTCGTTCGGCCTCGCGCGGATTTCAAGGCGCAACACGGTGTCGTTGCCCGCGTCGAGGAGCGAGATCAGTTCCGGTTGGTCGATGGCGCCCTGCTGTAGTGCCGTGCTAATCGCGGCTACTACCAAGGCGTGCGCCAGAGCCATAGGCATCTGCGTCGGTTAAGGTTGGGAGATCGTAAAGCCCACGAGGTCTGTGTTCACCCACCGGCCCAATCTCAATCGGGCTGCGACCCTCCAGAGATATTGCACGCCGGGCTCGAACCGGACGGTCGCGGGCGGGGCGACGCCGGTTGCCCCCGTTTCTAACTCCCAGAGCACCACGCCCTGCTCGTCGTATACCGTAATCCTATACATGTCATACATATCGGCGGGCCCCGCAACCGACCAGCTGAACTGGCCCAGCGCTGGCACCTGGCCGATCGGAGATTGCAGTTCTGGCGCAGACACCACGCCGCTGGTCGATTCGCGTTCCACCGGTGCCCGCCCGACGTCCACATCGATCGATCGAATCAATAGGAGTCCCGCTACGGCCGCGGCCGCGGCTAAGGACGCGGTTGTCATCACACGCCGAGCGATCGAGTGCCGCGGGGATCGCACCCGGCGCGCGCCCTCGATTTCGTTGAGTTCGGCGGCGATAGGCTCTGATTTCAGAGCATGCACCAATGACGTAGCCGCTCGCCGGCAGCGAGCGCAGATTGCGAG
>JACZXM010000159.1 GCA_022571615.1 Acidobacteriota bacterium
AGATGGGCCTGCGCTCCTCTCGCACCAACCAGATCAATTTCGAGGAATGCGTCGTGCCGGCCGCCAACCGACTTGGTGCCGAGGGCGAGGGGCTGCGGATCGCGCTCGATAGCCTGGACGGGGGCCGGGCCGGGATCGGGGCTCAGGCGGTGGGAATCGCCCGGGGAGCCTTCGAAGCGGGCCGAAATTATCTGTTGGAGCGGGAGGCGTTCGGCAAGCGGCTAGCGCAGTTTGAGAGCCTGCGCTTCGAGCTCGCACGCATGGCGATCGAGATTCGAGCCGGTCGGCTCTTGTACCTGCGTGCCGCGGCGCTGCGCTCCACCGCCGACCGCAGCACCAGAGCGGCCTCGATCGCCAAGCTGTACGCCACCGAGATGTGCAATCGGGTGGCCTATTCGGCTCTACAGATGCACGGCGGGTACGGCTACGTTACCGACTATCCGGTGGAGCGCTTCTACCGGGACGCGCGGGTAACCACAATCTACGAGGGAACATCCGAGATCCAACGGCTGGTGATCGCGCGCTCGCTGCTCGCGGCAGCGGCGTAGCAGGCCATGGTGGAGATCTGGACCACACAATTACGCCGGCCGATGACATCGCGGTGTGGTCCAAGGAACGAACGGTGTGGGATACTTGCCCACGCTCTGAGGCGGTTGTTGTTCGCTGTGACCGTCTCGACAATATAAACAGGGGTGGGAGACTCCCGAGTGAGTTCGGCTTGGCGCAGGTTGCCCGGGGACGCGACGGAGGAACGAGAGTGAGCGACAAGACGATCGAGTTGACGACAGAGAACTTCTCCGACGAGGTGCTGCAGAGCGAACTACCCGTGCTGGTGGATTTCTGGGCGGTCTGGTGCGCGCCCTGCCGAATGATCGCTCCGGTGGTGGAGGAGCTGGCGGAGGCGTACGACGGTAAGGTGAAGGTCGCCAAGCTCAACGTAGACGAGCACGGCGAAGTGGCAACGAGGTACAACGTTCGAGGTATCCCGACGCTGCTGCTGTTTCACGAGGGACAAGTGGTGGATCAGATGGTCGGCGCCGGGGCGCGCGATAGCCTGGTGAAGATGATCGAGAAAGTGGTCGGGGCCGCGGCCTGAGCGCCGCCCAACGATGACCAAGGTGCACAGGTGCTGATTTCGGTCGAGCAGATCCCATCCGAGGAGGGGCTGCACCTGGCCGGCACGCTAGCGGCGACCGGAAACTTAGGCCGCGACCACGAGCTGAGCCTTCCGGGACCGATCGCGTTCAGCGTTCGGTTGAGGCGGCAGGAGGACCGGGTCGAACTCGACGGCTGGTTGCACACCGTTGCGCGGGTGAACTGCTCGCGTTGTCTGGAGCAGGCGCCACGCACGGTTGAGCGCGAGTTCCAGATCTGCTCGCGGCCCCAGGAGGCGATGCCGAGCGAGCGCGCTGTGGAGCTTGACGTCAGGGACCTCGACGTCGATTATTATCCGGGAGACAGCCTGGATCTGAGCGCCATTCTTGTCGAGCAGGTCTTGCTGGATCTCCCCATGAAGCTGCTCTGCAGCGAGGAGTGTCGGGGACTCTGTCCGCGCTGCGGTGCAAACCGCAACCGACACGATTGCGAGTGCGACCCGGTCGGCGATCCGCGCCTTGCTCCCTTGGGGGGGCTGCGCGACCGTGCCTGACCGCCGAAACGGCGAGGATTATCCAGTGGCACTTCCCAAGAAACGACACTCGCGTACGCGTCGGGACAAGCGGCGCACCCACGACGCTCTGCGGCGACCGGCACAATCCTCCTGCCCGGAGTGCGGCCGGCCCAAGCAGCCGCATCGGGCGTGTCCCCATTGCGGCAGCTATCGCGGCCGCCAGGTAATCTCGGGCTCCGACGAGGGTTAGGCCGCCAAGGGCGCATGAGGATTGCCGTCGACGCGATGGGGGGCGATCACGTTCCCGAGCATCCGGTCAACGGCGCCATCCTTGCTGCACGGGAGCTCGACGTGGAGGTCGTCCTGGTTGGCGACGAGGCCGTCCTGCGCTCCCACTTGACCCGAGCCGGGTCGCCGGCGGGAATCAAGATCGTTCACGCCGAGCAGGTGATCGCCATGGACGAGTCGCCGGCCACCGCGATGCGAGGCAAACGGCGCTCCTCGATTCATGTCGGCGCTCGGTTGCTGCGCGACGGCGAGGTCCAGGGGTTCGTCTCGGCCGGCAACACCGGCGCGGTGATGGCGGTGGTGAAGGTCATCGTCGGGAGCATACCGGGCGTAGATCGTCCGGCACTGGCCGTCGTCTTGCCGACGGAGACCGGACGGGCGGTGGTGGTGGATGCGGGCGCCAACATCGAGCCCAAGAGCCGCCAGCTGGTGCAGTTCGCGGTCATGGGACAGCATTTCGCGCGCGAGATCCTGGGAGTGGAGCGGCCGCGCGTCGGGCTGTTGTCGATCGGCGAGGAGGCGGGGAAGGGCAACGAGCTCATCCGCACCGCGCACGGCATGCTCAGCGAAGCACCGCTTGATTTCATCGGCAACGTCGAGGCGGGCGACCTGTACGGCGGGCGCGCCGACGTGGTCGTGTGCGACGGGTTCACCGGCAATATCCTGCTCAAGGCGAGTGAGTCGGTGGTGGAGATGCTCCGAGCGCTGCTGCGAGAGGAGTTCTCGCGTACCTGGGGAGGCAGAATTGGAGCGGTCCTGGCCCGGGGCGCCTTCCGACGCCTCAGGCAACGGGTCGACTACGAGGAGCTCGGCGGGGCGCCGTTGTTGGGAGTGCGCGGGTTGGCGGTGATCTGCCATGGCCGCTCGAGCCCGCGAGCCCTGCGCAACGGCGTTCGGGTGGCGATGGAGTACGCGGCCCACGACGTCAGCCAGCGGATCGAAGAGGCTCTTGCAACGCTGCGCCCCGTGGCGCGAGCGCCCGATGGAGATCCGACGGACACCCGGGCATGATGGGCCATCAAGGCAGGACCGCGTTCCTGTTCCCGGGGCAGGGCTCACAGTTCATCGGCATGGGGAAGGCTGTTTTTGAAGCCTATCCGGAGGCGCGCGACGCCTTTGAGGAGGCCGACGAGGCGCTGCACTTTGCGCTTTCGACGCTCTGCTTCGAAGGTGACGAGCAGGAGTTGCGGCGAACTGAGAACACGCAGCCGGCGATCCTGACCGTCAGTGTGGCGCTGTTTCGCGTCCTGTGCGCCGCGGGCGCCGACGCGGAGTGGATGGCAGGCCACTCGCTAGGTCAATACAGTGCCTTGGTTGCGGCCGGCAGCCTGTCGCTGCCCGATGCGGTGCAACTGGTGCGTCGGCGTGGGCGCTACATGCAGGAGGCGGTACCGGAGGGACAGGGCGCGATGGCGGCGATTCTCGGGCTTGATGCCCAGGGGGTAGTCGCGGTCTGCGATCAGGTCATGGCCGAGGGCGCGGAAACGGTTCAGCCGGCCAACTTCAATTCGCCCGGCCAGGTGGTGGTCGCCGGCCATCACGATGCGGTGGCACGGGCAGTCGAAGTGGCTCGGGACCGGGGTGCACGCCGGGCGAAGTTGCTTAGCGTGTCAGCCCCCTTCCATTGTTCGCTCATGCGGCCGGCGGCGGAGCGACTGCGAGCTGACCTTGCCAGGGTCGAGTTCTCCGACCCGCGGGTACCGGTGATCTGCAACGTCGATGCAGTGGCGTTGACCCAGGCAACGGAGATACCCTCCGCCCTCAGCCGGCAAGTGACCTCGCCGGTCCGATGGGCCGATGGTCTGCGAGCGATCGACGCTGCGGGCGCCGAACGGTATGTCGAGGTGGGGCCGGGCAAGGTCCTCGCCGGATTGACCAAACGGACGCTCGGGCCGGTGACGGTGAGCTCCGTACAGGAGCCGTCAGATATTGCTGCCGAGCTGGCGCTGCGAGCAGGGAGGGATTGAGTTGGGCGCAAGGCACCGTGGGCGAGTGAATCTGATAACCGGGGCTTCACGTGGCATCGGGCGAGCGATCGCGATGCGGCTGGCCCGCGAGGGAAGCAATCTGGTGCTGGCAGCCCGCAACGTGGACGCCTGTGAGGAGGTCGCCGCCGCGGTCCGGGAGAACGGCGTTCGGGCGCTCGCGGTAGAGCTCGACGTGGGAGATCCTGACTCCGTGAAACGGGCGGTCACGGCCGCGATCGATGAGTTCGGAACCCTCGACGGGCTCATCAACAACGCTGGAATTACCCGTGACAGTCTGCTCTTACGGCTCAAGGAAGACGACTGGGACGCGGTGCTCAGGACCGATCTTAGCGGTGTCTTTCTGTGCAGCCGGGCCGTGCTAAGATCCATGCTCCGTCGGCGACAGGGGCGCATCGTGTCGATCAGCTCCATCGTCGGTCTGCTGGGCAATCCGGGGCAGACGAACTACGCCGCCGCCAAAGCCGGCGTGCACGGGTTCACCAAGGCACTGGCGCGGGAAGTCGCGTCGCGCGCGATCACAGTGAACGCGGTTGCACCCGGTTACATCGACTCGGACATGACGCGCGATCTGCCGGAGGAGACGAAACAGCGACTGCAAGAGCAGATCCCCCTGGGTCGTCTGGGCACCGGGAAAGATGTCGCTGGTGTCGTGAGTTTTCTGTTATCGGACGACGCTGCGTACATGACCGGACAAGTCATCAGCGTCGACGGCGGGATGCACATGTAGCTCGTAGCTCCGCCGGGGCCTGTTGGGCGCGAGCGTGACGGAGTCGAACCACAGCTGGAGGTAAGTATGGACGTCGAAGCCAAGGTCAAAGAGATCATTGTGGAGCAGCTCGGGGTGGAGGCCGAAGAGGTCACCACGACGGCGTCGTTCGTGGAGGATCTCGGCGCCGATTCGCTGGATACCGTCGAGTTGGTCATGGCGTTCGAAGAGGAATTCGATATCGAGATTCCCGACGAGGACGCGGAGAAAATCGCCACCGTCACCGACGCGGTCAAGTACATACAGAGCCACCAGTAGGCAGTCCCGGCGAACGCTCAGACGGGGGACTGCGCATGGATCGTCGCGTCGTGATAACCGGTGTCGGGATGGTGACGCCCCTGGGCCTCACGACCGAGCATTCCTGGGCCGGTGTGCTCGAAGGCCGCAACGGCATCGGGCCGATCACCAAGTTCGACGCCACCGGTTACGGAGGCCAGATCGCCGGCGAGGTGAAGGGCTTCGACGCCACGCAGTTTGTCGCTCGGAAGGACGTGAAGAAAATGGACCTTCACGTTCAGTACGCCATCGCTGCCTCGGACGACGCGCTACAGATGGCCGCGCTCGACGGTCACTATGCGCCGGAACGCATCGGGACGATCATCGGCTCGGGGATCGGTGGCCTCAACATCATCCAGAAATTCCACGAAGTGCAGCTGCGGCGTGGACCCGGACGCGTCAGCCCGTTCTTCATTCCGGCGCTGATCGTCAACATGGCCACCGGTTGGGTCTCGATCCGTCACCAGCTCAAGGGACCGAATTCGTCAACCTGCACGGCCTGCTCGACCGGCAACCATGCGATCGGGGATGCGTTCCGAGTCATTGCGCGAGGCGAGGCCGATGCGATGGTGTGCGGCGGCACCGAGGGCGTCGTCTGCAGCCTGGCGATCGACGGGTTCTCCGCCATGCGCGCGCTCTCGAGCCGCAACCAGGAGCCGGAACGGGCGAGCCGCCCGTTCGATGCCGAGCGCGATGGATTCGTGCTTGCAGAGGGTGCCGGACTGCTGGTTCTGGAGGCCGAGGATCTCGCGCGGGCGCGGGGAGCGACGATTCTGGCGGAGATCATCGGGTATGGCACATCGGCCGACGCGTTCCACATCAGCGCTCCTTCCGAAGACGGCGACGGAGCGATTCGGGTGATGCGAGGCGCGCTCGAGGACGCTGGTTTGGAGCCCCAGCGGATCGACTACGTCAACGCGCACGGCACCTCCACACCGATGGGGGATCTATCGGAGGTGCGCGCACTCAAAGCGGTTTTCGGCGCCCATGCCTACCGCCTGGCGGTCTCCTCGACCAAGTCGATGATGGGGCATTTGTTGGGTGCGGCCGGCGGCGTCGAGTCAGCAATCAGCGTGCTGGCGTTGCGTGATCAGGTGTTGCCAGCGACGATCAACTACGAGAACCCGGATCCGGAGTGTGACCTCGACTTTGTGCCCAACCAAGCGCGCCGGTGTGAATTCGAGCACGTTCTGTCCAACTCCTTCGGGTTCGGTGGCACCAATGCCGCGCTGGTCTTCAAGCGCTACGCAGGCTGATGTCCGAAGCGGAGATGCTCGCCATCCGCAGGGAAAAGCTCGCCGCGCTCGAGGCCGCCGGGGTTGACCCCTTTCCGCGCCGATTCGATGTCGACGGCACGATCGAGCAGGTGCGCTCCGCCCATGAGGCCTTCACGGGCGAGGATCTCGAGGCCTCGCGCCCGGGCGTCCGGATTGCCGGCAGGCTGGTAGGGGTTCGCAAGCACGGCAAGTCGGCCTTCGGGGACCTGGATGATGGCACCGCCAAGCTGCAGTGCTTCGCGCGGCAGAACCTATTGGGGGAGGATCTGTTCAAGGGCTGGTCGGATCTGGACCTGGGCGACTTTGTCGGCGTCGAGGGGGTCTTGATGCGAACCCGTACCGGCGAGCTGACGGTGCTGGTGGAGCGCTACCTGCTGCTCGCCAAGGCGCTGCGGCCGATGCCCGAGAAATGGCACGGGCTGCGCGATACCGAGGTGCGCTACCGGCAGCGTTACCTCGATCTGCTGTCCAACCCCCAGGTGCGGGAGATCTTTCGGCAGCGCGCTGCCATCATTCGCAGCCTGCGAGCGCACCTCGACGCGCATGGATTCTTGGAGGTCGAGACGCCAGCCCTGCAGCCATTGTACGGCGGTGCGGCGGCGCGGCCGTTCCGGACCCATCACAACACCCTGGAC
>JACZXM010000160.1:0-4720 GCA_022571615.1 Acidobacteriota bacterium
GGGCGCAAGATTATCGTCGATACCTACGGCGGAGTGGGAAGCCACGGTGGTGGCGCTTTCTCCGGCAAGGACTGCACCAAGGTCGATCGTACCGCCTCGTACATGGCCCGGTACATCGTCAAGAACCTGGTAGCGGCTGGAGCCGCCGAGCGCTGTGAGATCCAGCTCGCCTATGCGATCGGGGTCGCCGAGCCGGTGTCGATCATGGTCCGCACCCGGGGCACGGAGCGGGTGGCGGACGACAGGATGGTCGAGGCGGTGCGCGAGATCTTCCCGCTTACCCCGAACGCAATGATCGAACACCTCGATCTGCGCCGGCCCATCTATCGTCAGACCGCGGCGTACGGCCATTTTGGGCCCTCCGAGTTCCCGTGGGAGGCCACCGACATGGCCGATGCGGTGCGCGACTACCTCGACCTCTCGAAGGCGGACATACCAGCCGGGGTCGAGGCAGCGGCCGCCGACTGATCGTCAGGTACGGACTCCGAGCGCCAGGTACCCGCCCAGGGCGATGAACAGCAGGTGCGGTGCCCAGGCGGCGAGTGGCGGAGGGAGCTGTCCCGCGTAGCCGAGGGCGCGGAAGACCGCGAACACGATCCAGTACACCAGCGCTAGCCCGATCGCGATCCCGACCCCGGTGAGCGCCCCTTGTCGTCCCATACGGAACGCGAAGGGGAGTCCGACAAGGGTCATGACCAGCACCACGAACGGCTGCGCGATCTTGAGGTGGTAGTCGACCAGCGCACGGTGGGTATCGTAGCCGCTTTCGCGCAACTGTTCGACGTGGCGTCGGAGCTCGAGCGTGGACATCTCGTCGGGTTGGAGCGGGCTCTGGTTGAAGTACTCGGGCCGCTCGGTGATCGGGAGAACCGCGAACTTATACTCCTCGAGCGGGTTTGGTCTCAGCGCGTTGTCCTCGGCGTTGGAGACGTAGTACCGTCGCCAGCCGTCGTGTCCTTCCCATCGCTCCATCTCCGAGTTCCAAATGGCCCGGTTGGCGTACTCGACGCGGGCGATCCCGCCGGCGCCATCACTCAGATAGTAGATGCGCAGGCCGAGGAATCGCGGCGGGTCGGCGAGGTAGTCAGCGAAGTGAAACACCCGCTGGCCTTCCGAAAAGACCCACGTGCGCCGTTGCTGCAGGGTAGCCCCGCCGCTGCTCGAAGGGTGCATCTCAGCCTCGATCAACTCCCTCTGGCGGGTGGTCGTCGGTAGCACGACGTCCTGCAGCACGTACTGCAGGGCGGTGAGCGCGAAGGCCGGAAGCAGGATCGGCAGCACCAGCCGGAAGATGCTGATTCCCCCTGCGAGCGCGGCCACGACCTCGGCCCGCTTGCTCATCAGGCTGAAGGTGGCCAGAACCGTCACCACGGCGGCGATCGGGATCGCGTAGGCGATGATCTCCCAGACGTAGAACTGCAGGTAGCGCGGAATCAGCGAGGGATTGTCGACGTAGGATGCCTTCTCGATCCAGGTCCCAGCGGTAATCACCAGCACCATCGACACGCTCGCCAGCAGGTAGATGGAGCTGTAGTTGAGCATCACGTAGCGGTCCAGTGTCCGAGGGAACCGAGTGCGTTGTCGGCGACGCAGGGCCGTTGCCCCGGATCGGTGGAAGAGCCTCTGGCGTACGAACCGCCGCACCGAATTCTCAATCTTTTCCCATCCCGGGCGTAATCGCCGGACGATGCCGAGATCCCTCTCGCGCGTTTTGTGCCAGAGCAGAAAGGCGCCCCCGATGCCCAGCACGATATTGCCCGCCCACATCCCGAGCCAGGGGGGCAGCCGCCCGACATCGCCGAACTGTTCGCCGTACTGGGCGAAGAAGTAGTAGACCATGATCACGGCGGTTCCGATCCCGAACCCGGTGGCGGTAGCCTGCCGCTGGGTGGAAATCCCCAGCGGCAACGAGATCAATCCCATGACGAGGCAGGCGAAAGGAATGGCGAATTTCTTGTGGATTTCCACCTGCAGATCCCACGCCGCGTCACCACGAGCCTGGCGAGCGGCGATCGCCTCCTGGAGCTCGGGGATTGTCATCGAGCGGCCGTCCTTGCCGACCGTCCCGATCAGCGAGTTCTCCTCCTCCGACCAGACCAATACCTGCCGCTCATCGAACCGGATGATGGTCACATTCTGACCGGCGGAATTGATCACGGTGCCGTTCTTGAGCAGCAGGTAGGTGGTACGAGCTTCCTCGTCGATGATAGGAAAGGCACGCTCGGCACGCAGAATCGTCGGCGGGTCGGTATCCGTCTGGGCCAGGAACACGCCGTGCCACTCACGCCCCTGGTCGACGATGTCCTCGATGTAGATCACCACGCCCGGGAATCCGTCGTGAAATACGCGCGGCTTGAACTCCTGCGAGAAGGCGCGCTGGGTCATGGTCTCCCACTGCATCTCGCGCAGGCTCTGGTTGCCCCAGGGCATGGCGACCATGAACAGGTAGCCGTTCGCCAGCCACAGCACGCCGGAGAAGATCAGCACCGGGGGCAGCAGGTGAAGCAGGCTCACCCCCAGGGCGCGCAAAGCGACGATCTCGAAGTCCGAGGACATGCGCCCAAAGGCAATCAGGCCACCGACGAGCACGCCCATCGGCAGCGTCAGCACGACAATGTGCGGCAAGCTGTAAACGACGGCCCACAGCACCTGGGACAGATCGGCGCCGTACTGGATCCACAGGCGCGAGATCTCCAGCAACCACCGCATCAGCATGAGGAAGGTGAAAACCAGGAACCCGATCAAGGTCGGTGCTATGAGCTCCTGGATGACATGCCGCCAGAGGATGAGCGCGGGGCGAGAACGGGAGACCGAAGCGACCACGCTGGTGGCGCCGCTCATCGTGCGGTCTCGTGGTAGCGGGCAAGGCGGGCAGGCTCGACACCGCACAGGTACATGAGCCGCAGCAACCACATGCGCAGGATGGTTCGCCACGGGCCGCGTTGCTCCCAGCGGCGAGCCGAGGTGGTCACGGTGGCCTCGATGCGCGCAACCGAGCCCAGACGCTTGAGGCGCCGGCTAAGCTCGACATCCTCGAAGAGGGGAAGGGGAGCGTAGCCACCCAGAGACTCGAACGCGGAGCGGGCGACGAAGATGGCCTGGTCCCCGGTGGCGATGCCAGTGAGGCTGCTCCGGCGCGTGATCAGGTGCCCGATCAGCCGCAGCAGCGGGCGGCGCGAATCCAACCGGACGCGGAAGAAGCCACCGACACAGCCCCGACCGATGGCCTTTCCGGCCTGCTGCAGGGCGTCCGGCGGCAACCGGGTGTCGGCGTGCAGGAACAGGATGACGTCGCCCCGGGTAGCGGCTGCACCGGCGTTCATCTGGGAGCCGCGACCGCGCTCGGCCGTGATGCACGCGAAGCCCGCGTCGCGCAGGGCCTGGTGCGTACCGTCATCGCTGCCGCCGTCTACCAGCAGCACGTCGACCCCAAGCTCAGAGCCTGCCATGGCCTCCACCCGGGTCCGCAGGTGGGCCAAGAAGCGCGGCAAGCCGGCTGCTTCGTTCAAGAGTGGGATAACGATGCTCAGACGCACGCTTCACATGGGGCTCGATACAGGATTCGATCGGGGCTCAGTTTAGCAGCCCGTATGAGCGGCTCTGGGAACCTTGCGCTACCATCCGCAATATGTTTCGCCTCGTGATTCTCGGCAGCGGCGCCTCGCTGCCGACCCTCCAGCGCCATTGTGCCGCCGTGGCGGTTCAATTCGAGGGAGATCTGCACCTGTTCGACTGCGGCGAGGGCACCCAGTTGCAGTGGCGGCGCGCGGCGTTGCGGTTCGGCAGGTTGAGGGCGATCCACATCTCACACCTGCACGGGGATCACCTCAACGGGCTGGTCGGCCTGATGCAGACGATGTCGCTGGGCGGCCGCGAACCGGAGCTTCAGGTTTCCGGCCCCCCCGGGTTGAAGGACTTCCTCGAAGCGATTCGGCGCTTTCAAGGGGTGCGGTTGGCATATCCGCTGCGGGTTGTCGAATCCACCGGGGGCATGCTGGTGCGAGGGTCGGGGTACCGGATCGACTGTGCCCTGCTGGATCATGGCCCCGCGACACTGGGGTTCTCCCTGACCGAGGACGAGCGTCCGGGGCGCTTCGACGTCCAGTCCGCCGAGAAATTGGGACTGCCGGCGGGACCGGACTACGGCCGTCTTCAGAACGGGGAAACGGTGATTGCTCCCGATGGCAAGGAGATCCGGCCCGAGCAGGTACTGGGGCCGCCGCGCCCGGGGCGAAAGCTGGCGTATTGCGTCGACACGCGTCCGTGTGAAGCGGCGGTGGATCTGGCCCGGGGCGCGTGTCTGTTCGTGTGCGACTCGACGTTCGGCACCGACCTCGAACACGAGGCCGGGGCGCGAGGTCACGGCACCGCGGCACAAGCAGCGTCGATGGCGCTCGAGGCCGGGGTGGAGCGTCTCCTGCTGACCCACATCTCGGCACGCTACCACGATCCCAGACCGCTGCTGGCAGAGGCTCGCGCGGTCTTTGCCGCAACCGAGATGGCAACCGATCTGATGGAGGTACTGGTGTGAGTGACGAGTACGCGCCGCAGCCGTCTCCGGGCGATGGAAGCGAGGGATCCCGAGCTAGCCGCCGAATGTCCGAGGTACGGGTGCGGATGACAGAGATCGTCATGCCCAACGACACCAACCCGCACGGCTCAATCAGCGGCGGCCGGGTGATGCACCTGATCGATATCGCTGCGGCGGTGGCAGCGTTAC
>JACZXM010000160.1:4730-6836 GCA_022571615.1 Acidobacteriota bacterium
ACGCGCCGTCGTGACGGCATCTTTTGATGACGTGTCATTTCTGGCGCCGGTGCCTCTCGGTCACATCATCTTGCTCGATGCTCAGCTCACCCTGGCGGGCAGGACCTCGGTAGAGGTCAAGGTGATGGTGCGCAGCGAGAACCCGCTGACCGGAGAGCGTTGCGATACCACCACCGCGCATGTGACCTTCGTCGCACTCGATGAGGAGGGGAAGCCGGTGCAGGTGCCTAAATTGATCGCCGAGACCGAGGATGAGAAGGCGATGATGGAGCGTGCACGGCTGCGCCGCGAGCTCAGATTGGCGCAGATCGCCCAGGGCTAGCAGCCGTCGAGGGCGCCTTGCATCTGGGCCCTTGGCGACGCAACGCGACCCACGCCACTTCTGCCACGGGCTGCTAGACTGGTCGGGTTCGTCCGGCACATCTGCGCCCCGGGGGGCCGGTGAGACCGATGTCGTGCGGGGAACGATCCTGGTTGTGTTTCTGCTCAGGAGGACGCGGTGCGCATCGCGGTCTGCATAAAGACGGTGGTCGATCCGCAAGCACGCATCGAGCTTGATGGCGAAGGGCGACTGTGTCGCCAACACTTGCGGTTGGAAGTCAACGAATACGATCTGTACGCGGTGGAAGAGGCCCTCCGGCTGGCCGAGAGCACCCAGGGGCAGGTGATGGTCGTCACGCTCGGATCCGACGGCGCAGTGCAGGGGCTGAGGAAGGGGCTGGCAATGGGCGCCGACAGCGCCATGCACATCGAGTGCGCCCCGGAGCTAGTCGATGCTGCCGGAACCGCCAAGTTATTGGCGGCGGCGCTGCGCAGGGATCTTCCCGATCTCGTGCTCACTGGGGTGGAATCCGACGATCTCGGCGGAGCGCAGGTCGGGGTGCTGCTGGCGGAGGAGCTCGACTTCGCGTCAACAACGCTGGTGGTCGGCGCCTCGGCGCCGGAGCACGGTGCCATGAAGCTCCGTCGCGAGCTCGAGGGCGGTGACTACGCTGCGATAGAGATCGACTTGCCCGCGGTGCTCGGCATTCAGAGCGGCATCAATGAGCCTCGCTACCCGAGCCTGAAGGGAATCATGGCGGCCAAGCGCAAGGAGCTGACCACGCTGACGCCGGCCGAGCTGGGTTTCGACCCACTTCCGTCGCGGCGAGTGGAGTCGCTGGGTTTGATGCTGCCCCCGGCGCGCAGGCGGGCTCGAATTATCGAGGGTACGGTCGACGAGGCGGTTGCGGAGCTAGTGCGGATTCTGCGGGAAGAGGAGAAGGTGCTGTGACGCGCACGGTGTGGTTCATCGCTGAGCACGAGGAAGGAACCTTGCATTCCGGTGCCGGCGAGCTGGCGGCGGCCGCCAGGGGCCTGGAGGCTGAGGCGGTTGCCGTCGTCTGTGGCGCCGACGGGCAGGCAGTTGCCAACCAAGCGGCGCTCGTCGCCGACCGGGTCATCTTGATCGAGGACCCAACGCTGGCGGGCTGCAGCGCCGATGCCTGGGGCCAGGCGATCGTGCAGGCGGCCTCACAGCAGAGCCCGGCGGCGATCTTGTTGCCGCATTCCCCGCTGGGGCGCGAACTAGCGCCGCTGCTGGCGGTTCGGCTCGAGAGCGGCATGATCAGCGACTGCATCGAGCTCGAGTGGGCCGATGGGCTGGTGGGCACTCGCTCGGTGTATCGCCGCAAGCTGGTCGCCAGGGAGCGCGTGACCGGTGATGCTCCGGCCGTCGCCACCTGCCAGCGAGGCGCGTTCACCGCCGGGGCGCCGGGCGTCGTCGGAACGGTGCAGCGGCTGGAAGTGGAGATCGATGCGGCGAGGATCAGGACGCGCCGCATCAGCCTGGAACACGCTGAGCCCGGCGAACAGGACATCACCGAGGCCGACGTGATCGTCGCTGGGGGCCGCGGCTTCGGTGATAAGGAAAACTTCGCTCTGGTCGGCGAACTGGCATCCGCGCTTGGCGGCGCGGCGGCGGCAAGTCGTCCAGTCGTCGATCAGGGCTGGGTGCCGCACGATCGCCAGGTTGGTTCCTCGGGCGTCACGGTCCGCCCCAAGCTGTACTTTGCGCTCGGAATCTCGGGCGCGATCCAGCACATTGTTGGTATGCGCGAGAGCGAC
>JACZXM010000161.1 GCA_022571615.1 Acidobacteriota bacterium
GGAAGTAGTCGTCGCGCCCGGCAAGCGGAAACAGGTTCAAGTAGTCGCGCAGTCCACCGGTGTGATGGAGCAGATGGCGGATGGTGATCGGACGCGCGTACTCCGGTAGCTCCGGCAGCCAGTCGCGCACGTCGTCGTCGAGCGACAGCTTGCCCGCAAGCGCCAGCATGCTGAGGCTGGCGGCGGTGAACTGTTTGGTGACCGAGCCGACGTCGAACAGCGTCTCCGGTGTGTTGGGGATGTCGTGATCGAGGTTGGCGTAGCCGTACCCGCGCGAGTAGACAAGCTCACCGTCTTGGGCCACCGCCAGGCCACACCCCGGCGACCCGGGCCGATCGAACTCGGCAAACAGGGCGTCGATCGCGGCGTTGTCGGTGCCGACCTCGCCGGCGGCCGTTGCGACCGGCACGGTGTCGCTCGCGGTAGCGCAGCCGGTAAACAGCAGAGCTAGCATGGCTGTTGCCGCGAATCGGGATGCCGTGGTCGTGAGCGTGAAGCTGATCAACGGCCTGAGCGACATGATGCCCTCCGGAAATCGACCCCGGGGCCGATGTTGAGCGCGTGCTTGGTTGACGCCGGGCTGCAAATCCGTGTACCAACGCCGGGTTAACCGCCGTAGGGTATAGTTTTCGCTTTCTGCCCGCCCGATAGCGTCCGGGAGAGCGGTGTCCTCGCCGAGCGTGGCGAGGCCCCAGAGCCGGAGCGCCCGCCAGGCACAGCCAGCGAGGTCCCCGAGCAACGACCGGTCGTGGCGGAAGAAGGCGCGAAGCCGCAGTCGGAAATCCATGCATAGGGAGGTTCCAGTGGGCAACTGATCCCGGGCATACTGGAGCGGCAACCTCGGAGCAGGATACCTTGTTGCCGACCTTGTCAGGCGAAACGACCAGGGCCCAGGATTCCCTGCGCTGCCTTGGAATCGAGCGGGAGAGTCGCACGTGACTGATACCGAGATAACGCTGCTGGACGGGGCCACAGGGACGGAACTGCGGGCCCGTGGAGTACACGTGCGTGACTACAAGTCGTCGCTGTGGTCGGCGCTCGCCTGTGTCGAGGCGCCGGACGCCGTAATCAAGCTGCACCGGGACTATCTTGACGCGGGCTCTGACATCATCACGGTCAACAATTATGCGGTGACGCCTGTGCTGCTGGCGCGGGAAGGCTTGGAGAACGAGCTCGAGGCGCTGACGGTGAAGGCCGCACAATGCGCAGTCGTGGCGCGTGACAGCGCGCAAAGGCCGGCGCGCGTGGCGGGCTCACTGCCGCCCCTCAACACGACCTTTGATGCCGGTCTGGTCGGCGACTTTGACGACAATGTCGCCCATTACCGGCGCATGGTCGCCGCGCTCAACCCCTATGTAGATCTGTATCTCTGTGAAACCCTGTCCACGGCCGAAGAAGCCCGCGCTGCCGCTGTTGCGGCGCAGGAGTCCAGCAAGCCTTTCATGGTCAGCTGGACTATTGAGCGCCAGGGGAAGTTGCTGCGTGGCGGCGACAACTTTTCCGAGGCGGTGCAAGCGCTTGATGGCTTCACGCCTGATGCGCTGCTCGTCAATTGCACCAGCTGCAATGCGGTCACGGCCGCAATCCGGCGCTTGCGCGGGCTGACCGATCTGCCGATCGGCGGTTACGCCAACCCGGTGCTCGACGAACCCGAGGGCGGCGAGCCGGAGCGCGAAATCTCGAAACCCATCGGGCCGGATGATTATGCGGCGGTCGCCAAAGGCTGGGTCGCGGACGGCGCCACGGTCATTGGCGGGTGCTGTGACACCAACCCGGACTTCATCGCCGCGCTACGTCGAATGGCCCGACCGCAGCTATGACCGGAACCGGGACGAACCCAGATGACGGTCAGACGCCAGATGAGCAGAGCCGCCAGAGGCGCGGTGCTGAGGCCGTCTACTCTGCTGAGACTCACCTGTTCGGCGGATGCCCATGAAGAAGGCGATGGCTACAGGAGAACGGGAAGTGAACAAACTGTGCATGCTGGCCGCGATGCTGTCACTCATTTCTGCATCCCCTGCCCAGTCAGGAGCAGGCATCGAGCTGGAAGCCTGCCATATCAAGAATCACTCACAGGAGGTGCTTTGCGGTACCTACGCGGTATTCGAGAACCGGGCGACGGCCGAGGGTCGGCGGATCGAGCTTCACTTTGCGGTGATCCCGGCGATCGATGAAACCGTGGAGGCTGATCCGATCGTCGTTTTTGCCGGTGGGCCGGGGCAGGCGGCAATGGATATGGCGCCGTTCGTCAGAGCGGTTTTCTCCGAGGTGAACGAACGACGCGACCTGGTGTTGATCGACCAGCGGGGCATGGGTGCTTCTCATCCCCTAGAGTGCGACATCGACGAGGATGCGTTGCCGACTTTGGACATCCAAGAGCAGGAGCGCCGAATACGTGAGCTCCTGAGCGAATGCCTCCAGGAGCTGGATGCCGATGTCACCCTCTACACACAGGACCTGGCCAATTCTGATATTCACGAAATCCTTCAGGCCCTGGGCTATGAGCGAGTGAACATCTATGGCGGGTCGTGGGGCACTCGTTCTGCGTTGTTGTATGCACATCAGTTTCCCGGACATGTTCGAACACTGGTGCTGGACGGCAACCTGCCGCTGGCGAACCGAGCGCCTTCCAATGCGGCGGTCGATGCCGAGCGCGCCTTGCGCAAGCTATTCACGGGCTGCTCCGCGGATCCCGACTGCCACCGGGCGTTTCCAGAGCTGGAAGAGGATTTTCGAGAAGCACTGGACCTGCTCGGGCCCGAAGGGGTGAGCGTCACCATGGATGACCCCACCAGCGGCGAGCAGCAGACGATCGTGTTGACGCGGGACAGCTTCGGCGAAGTGTTGAGAAGTGTTCTCTATATCCCGGAGCTGAGCCGAGTCATACCGCTGATCATTCAGCAGGCCAGCCAGGGCGATTACCGGGCGCTTCAAGGGGTCGCCGGCTATCTGGCGGCAGGGAGCGAGGGAAGCATGACCTTGGGTGCCAGTTTGACCATCTTCTGCTCCGAAGAGTTGGCCCGTTTGGACGACGGCCACGTTGATCGAGAAACGACCTCTCGACTCCTGGGCCACCAGATTATGAACTCTCTGCAGAACGCGTGCCGGGTCTGGCCGAGAGCGCCGCTGCCCGAGATCTACAAGGAGAACGTGGGGTCAGACGCTCCAGCATTGCTGCTGTCGGGTGAGCTCGATCCCATCACGCCGCCGCAATGGGGAGAGGAAATGGCCAAGGCGCTGCCAAACTCTTTGCACCTCATCGCCGCGGGTACCGGACACAACGTGGCTCCTGTTGGTTGTGCCCCCGAATTGATTCATCAGTTCATCGACCAGGGGAGTCTCGAAGGTATCGATGGCAGCTGCCTGGCCGAGCTCACTCGGCCCTCGTTCTTCACGCACGCCAGCGGCCCGGCGGTGACGATCGACCGTGATTGAAGTAGCTAACCTGTGCAAGCGGTTTGGTGATGTGGTGGCGGTGGACCACCTTTCTTTGACCGCCGCCGACGGCAGTATTACCGGTCTGCTGGGTCCAAATGGCGCCGGCAAGACAACGACGCTGCGAACTCTATATGGCTTGCAAGAGCCGGATGAGGGAGTCGTGACCGTCGACGGAATCAACGTCACCACCGATTTGATCGAAGCCACGAAGCGGATGGGCATTTTCCCGGACTCGATCGGTCTGTATGACCGCTTGACGACGAGGGAACACCTTCACTTCTACGGAGAAATGCACGGCCTACGCGGAGCTGAACTGCAAGCGGCGATCGAGAGAACCCAGTCATATTTTGTGATGGATGATCTGCTGGATCGCCGTTGCAAAGGGTTTTCCCATGGTCAGAAGATGAAAGTGGCTTTGTCCCGTGCCCTGATTCATCAGCCTCAGAACCTGCTTCTGGATGAGCCCACGAACGGTCTGGATGTGATGAGCATCCGATTGTTGAGAGCCTTGCTGAGCAGACTGCGAGATGAGGGGCGGTGCATTCTGTTTTCCAGCCACGTCATGCAGGAAGTCTCGGCACTCTGTGACCACATCTACATCATGACCGATGGCAGCGTTGCGGCAGAGGGCACCCCCGAGGAGCTGTGCCGCCAGGCAGGAGAAGAGACCCTGGAAGACGCGTTCGTGAAACTGATCGGCACCGATGAGGGGGTTGCGCTATGAGTGGCCTGGTGACGGTCTTCAAGAAAGAGCTCAAGGACAGTCTGCGGGATCGCAGGGCGTTGATGGTGGCGATGTTGCCCGCGATCTTCGGCCCCTTGTTGATGATGCTCCTGCTCAGCTCAGTGGCGGAGACTCGCAGAGAAACGGATGACCTGACCTTGGCTGTCATCGGACCGCAGCATGCTCCGGATCTCATCGAGTATCTGGAAGAGAACGGCATTCTGATCGAAGAGTTCCAGGGGGATCCAAAAACCGAGATCCAGGCCAAGAACGTGGATGTGATCCTGGAGGTCGCCGAGGATTTCGGAGAGAGATTCGCCGCCTTCCAGCCCGCGCCGGTACAGCTGTTTGCCGATGAGTCCCTCCAGAAGTCGGATCGTGCCTCGGACCGGATCGCGAGACTGATCGGCACCTATAGCCGGAGCATCGGTGCCCTTCGGCTGATGGTGCGCGGGGTGAATCCTACGGTGGCCTCGCCCGTGCTTCTTCAGAGAAGGGACTTTTCCACCCGCAAGTCCCGGGCCAGCAAGATCTTGGCCTCCCTCCAGATGTTGATCCTGATGGCCGCATTCTTCGGTGCGGCGGGTGTGGCGATCGACACGACCGCTGGGGAGAGGGAAAGAAACTCGCTGGAACCCCTGCTGGTGCATCCGCTCACATCACGACAGATCATGGGGGGTAAATGGATCACGGTGTCCATCTACGGAGCAATGGCCACCCTGTTGGTGGTGCTGAGCACGGCAACCTGTCTGGAGTTCTTCTCATTGGAGGCTCTTGGAGTGGATCCGAAACTGACGGTCGGCATGCAAATCAGGATTCTTGCCCTGCTTCTACCGATGGTGTTCTTCGCCTCGGCGGCTCAGATGTTGGCATCTCTTTTTGCCAAGACGTTCAAAGAGGCGCAAACCTACCTGGGCCTGCTCACGCTTCTTCCCATGTTGCCGGTGATGTTCACCATGTTCAGGGACGTGAACACTGCCTATTGGATGTATCTGGTACCGATCATGGGACAACAGCAGTTGATCACCTCGGTCATGCGCGGTGAAGGCATGGACCTGCTCGGTTTCTTGACGACGGTGGCTGTTACAACGGCAGGTGCCCTGCTCATCTTCGGAATTTTGAGTCGGTTGTTGCGTAGTGAGCGGGTCGTTTACGGCGGATAGTCATCTGAGGTCGGAGATGGCACGAGCCGCCGCCGTGGTCGGCGAGGAACATGCCCATTGTTGTAGTGCCTGGGCGATGATGCGCTCGTAGGGGCCGAGGCGATCCTCTTTACAATTCTTTGCAAGACCGCGCTCGACCTCCAACACAGTTGCTGCGTCCTAATGTAAGAAGGCGGGAATTCGGGGCCTCGCGCCCCCTGCGAGCCGCTTCCCGCAGCGCTGCCACACCCCTGCTGGAGGCGACCATGATCGAGATCCTTCTTCTCTCCGCCCTTGCCTGGGGCGGGGTAACGCAGCAAGATGCGCCGCCGCAGTACTCGACCACGGTCGCGCTGATGGATGGCATCTGGTTACTCAACGAGAGCCTGAGTCAGGACCCACGTGAGGTCATGCAGCAGGCGATGCGGCAGGGCGGCCGTGGGCGTCGCGGTGCCGGTGGTGGGCGCGGAGGTATGGGTGGGGGCAGCGGAGGTGGCGGTGGTGGGCGCGGAGGCATGGGCGGGGGCAGCGGAGGTGGCGGTGGTGGGCGCGGAGGCATGGGTGGTGGCCGTGGGGAGCGACCCGACGGCGCCGGCGGGTTTGCGCGCGGCTGGGCCTTTACCGAGCGCGTAGAGATCAAGACCGAGGAGAGCGGCCTCACCATGAAGAACCACTCCGGCAACGCGCGTTTCCTGCGCGTCGACGGGACTTGGGGCGAATACAAGCTCCCGGACGGCAACCGTGCCGAGGTCAAGTCGGAGTGGAGCTCCGGCAAGCTCGTTGTCACCACGCGGATGGAGCGCAACGGCACCGAAGTCGAAAATGTCGAGCTATGGGAGGTCTTGCCGGAGGCCGGGAGACTGGTGCTGACGGTGCAGTTGCAGATGCCAGGGCAGCAAGAGACGGTCGCGGTGCGCCGCGTGTTCGACCGTGCCGACAAAGAGGAGTAGCGGGCAGCACGAACAGAGAAGGAACGTCAGGATGACCAGGCGCATAGCTCTGATCTCGGTCTTGGTGCTCTTACTCGGATCCAGCGCCGGCCCGGCCGAGCCCGCCCTGGCAGCCGCTGGCCGGGAGCCAACCAAACTCACATTGATGGGCTGGAACATTCGGGGGCAGGGGCAGAACCAGACCTGGGGTGTAGCCAGGGAGAGCATTGTCGCCTA
Organism: Acidobacteriota bacterium; assembly: GCA_022571615.1. GTDB lineage: Bacteria > Acidobacteriota > UBA890 > UBA890 > WLXD01 > JACZXM01. The sequence goes on from JACZXM010000161.1 coordinate 6,471, forward strand.
CCTGCTCGAATCCGGCGCTGACATCATCGCCCTCCAGGAAGCTCGTAGGGCGGTAGTTGACATGATGGCGGATCCGGCGCTGGCCAGCCGGTACGACTTCTACCAGACAGCGAGCGACAACCCGATTTTGCTCGACAAGTCCCTTCCCGTCACGGTGTCTGACGACCAAGCAAGTGGGGTCGGCCTCTGCAGCGAAGGTACCGTGTTCACGATTCGAGTACCGTCCAGCGAGAGTTCCTTTCGTCTCTACAACAATCACTTCTGCTTCGATCAAAGAAACGCTACGGACGGCAGCGACCTGGTAAAGGCTGCGGACCCGGCCAG
>JACZXM010000162.1 GCA_022571615.1 Acidobacteriota bacterium
GGCGGCCAAGCCCAGGGCAACGATTCGGCCTCTGAGTGCCGGAAAGCTCATCGTTCGTACTCCTCAGCGCTAGGCGACATTTCGAGGGCGGACGCGTGAGAGCAACGGGTCCGCAACGAGGAGCGATCCTCCATTGAGTTTCTCGGAAAGACAATTACCGCGGAGGTAAGTCGGGCCGCTTGTCTCCAGCTCATGGGAGGTGACCGCATGTGGCGTCATCGATGCGCCTGAGCGAACGAACGAGCTGAGCTAGGAACCGTCGGTCTCGGCGCTGATGGCCCGCATGTAGCGATCGGTAGCGACGTCGGCCGGCAAGAAGGTCTCGATCGCGAGCTCCTGCAGCAGGACGTCCTGCGGGGTACCTAACGTGGTAATGGCACTGAAGAAGCGCAGCTCCTCGCCGTCCACGACCAAATGGAGTGGCATCATCACGGCGTACGCGACCGACGGGTCGGGCATCTTCCACTGCGTCGGGATGCCGGGATACTCAAGCAGCTCCTCGAGCAGTGCCGCGAGAGGATCTGGGCCGCCAGCGTGGCGGATCTCGCCGCGAATCCGGTCGAACATGATCGGCCCGACTTGGTCCAAGTTTGAGATGCTGCGACACAGGCCATCGGGATGGAACAGCAGTTTCATCAGATTGATCTCACCGGCGCCGAAGATTGACTCGAGATCGACCAGACGGGCAACGGTGAGATCGAAGGCGCGATTGGACAACAGCACGTTCCAACAGCGATCGAGCGCCACCGCCGAGTAGGGCTCGTGCCGTTGCAGTAGGAACTCGATCAGCCCGCGCACTTGGACCAACTCCTGCGCGTCTAGCCGGCTCTCCTTGTACAGCCGGGCATAGCCGGCGGCCTCCAACAACGAGTTCTGATCGCGCAGCGGCATCTGCAAGCTACGCGCAAGCGTCAGCAGCATGCGGCGGCTGGGTTGTGCCCGCCCGGTCTCGATGAAGCTCAAGTGCCGCGCCGACACATCGGCGTCGAGTGCCAACCTGAGCTGGCTCTTGCCACGGACACGCCGCCAATCGCGCAGCACGTGTCCGACCGGGCTCAGGGCTCTTGCTCGGCTCATCTCCGTCGCACTCCATCCATGTCCGAGACCTATTTCCAACCTCAGAGTACCTGGGCCACCATAACCGCGGTGGATTCGTTTCGGACATTACCTCCGAGGTAATCGCAGCGCCTACCTGCAACGCTCTATGGTGGCGGTACGCGATCGGCGCCTGCCGTTTCCCGTTCCCTCCCCCATCGGTTGCTCATGACTCACTCTCAAGAGGGCTCCTCCGGTGCAGCCCACTCGACTATCGTACTCTGGCTGCGGCGGGCCACCGTGGGCGCCGCTACACTGCTCACGCTTGTCGCCCTTGGTGGCTGGAGCTATCAGAGCCTGGCGACCGTTCGTGACCGGCGCGCCTTCCCGGCCCCCGGCGAGTTCGTCGAGGCGGGTGGGTATCGTCTCCACTTGCGTTGCATTGGCGAGGGTACGCCTAGTGTCTTGTTCGACGCCGGTGCGGGCGCAGCCTCTGCAAACTATGCCGACCTCCACCGAGCGCTGGGATCGGTTACGCGTACCTGCTTCTACGATCGGGCGGGGCTTGGGTGGAGTGACCCGCCACTGGGTGAGCGCAGCATCGAGCAGTTCGTCACCGACCTGGACGCGGTCGTCGAGAGCGTCGGTCCCGGGTCCCTCGTGCTGGCCGGCCATTCGTTCGGCGGCTACATCATCCGTCTGTACGCCGATGCTCACCCCGACCGTGTCGCTGCCTTGGTTCTCGTCGAGGCAGCGCACGAGCGCCAATGGCAGGAGCTGCCGTCCGAAAACGCAACGCTGGTACGCGAGGCAGCGCGGCAGCTGCGCTGGGCTCCACTGTGGGCGCGATTCGGGCTGATTCGACTCATGTCGCCAGCGCCCGAATCCGCGGCTGCGGCCTCCTATCTGCGCCCCGGGTTCCTGCGCGCCGTCGGCACCGAGATGCAGATCGCGATCCCGATGGCCGAGCGGGTGGCGAGCGCGCGATTGAGGCCGCGGTTGCCAGTCGCGATTGTTACCGCCGGTGACAGCTTCGCCGCCTTCGAGGGGCGCGGGATACCGATTGCGGAGTCGAACGCAGTGTGGCTCGAGTTGCAGCGCGACCTGCTACGTCTGTCGACGGCGAGCAAGCAGTACCTGAGTCCCCAGGCGAGCCACGAGATCGACCGCGACGATCCCGAGCTCATCGTGCGGGCGGTCGCGGACATCGTCGATGTGGTCCGGCGAGACGGATGACCCCGATGGAAGCCCCAGTGCTGGCGCCGCCTCCGCAGCAGCCGGGGGCCAGGCCCTAGCCGGCGCACCCCTGATCGTCATTGGACACGTGTGCCTCGAAAACGAAAGGCGCCGTCGATCTTGTCCACCTGGACGTCTGCGAAGCCGACGTTCTCGAGCCGCTCACCAAAACCGTCCGGATCAACGACGACCATCGTGTCGAACATGTGAAACAGCCCGAAGAGCCGGCTCCAACGGCTGTCGCTTCCGGCGAACACGCCCCCGGGTTGCAACACCCGGTGCACCTCGCGCAGCAGTTGGTCCTGCAGTCGTTGCGAAGGAACATGGTGCAGCATCGTGAAGCAGACGGCTGCGGAAAACGCCCCTTCGCAAAAGGGCAGGCAGGTACCGTCGCCCCGTAGCACACGCACCTCTTCGCGAACCCGCCGTTTCGACTCGATCGCCAGGTCACCGTCGATCTCGACCGACACCATACGCGGATGGTCCCGGTGGAGGATCCCTGTCGCCAACCCCGGTCCCGGTCCCACCTCGAGCAGAAGGTCACCGAGGTCGATGCCATCGAGCACCCACGGGAGACCGTTTTCGAGAGCCACCTGCCATCGGCTCGATCGACAAAACCACCTGTGCACGAGATTCATCGTGCCACTGACTTCAAATACCTCTTGAACCAATCGATGTTGCGCTGTTGCAGCTCTCGCGGGGTCCTTTTCGAGCAGTTCACGTCAACGAAGTGTACATCGACAGCTGCGGGAGCAGCATTCCTCGCTCGGAGCGCTGCTCCTGGACGGTCGTCACAGACCGCTTTGGCTACACGGTCCTTATCACGGGACCATAAGCAAGGCACTGGTCGAAGCTTGAGGGATCTTGGTTCCAGCCCTTCTGGCAAACGCACTGGCGGTGATTGTTTTCCACAACCATCCGAGCGGCGATCCGACACCCAGCTACAATGCCCTGACCGAAAGAGGACTAACCCTGCGCGCACTCAGGGCACGAGCCGCAAATCACTCCGCACGCAGCGCCTGTGAGGGATCGAGCGCGGCGGCGTGGCGCGCCGGTACCCAGGAGGCCACGAGCGCCACGCTGACCAGAGCCAGTACGGTCGTCAGGTTCGTCGACAGGTCCGAAGTCGTGACGCCGTGGAGCTGGCTGGCGATCGCCCGGCCGACCAGTTGCACCAACACGAGGCCTGCCACAGCTCCGGCGGAGGCGATCCGCAGGGCGCCTCCCAGGATCTCCTTCTGAACGCGGAAGCGGTCGGCACCGAGCGCCATGCGGATGCCTATGTCATGGGTACGCCGCCGTACTGCGAACGAGACCAGGCCGTAGATCCCCACCGCCGCCAGCAGAAAAGCGACGCCGGAGAATATCTGCAACAGGGTCGCTGCGAAACGCGTCTGCGCGGTGCTCGAACGCAGGTAGCTCGCCAGCGTCGTGACCGCGAACACCGGAATCTCCGCGGATACCTCACGCACCGCTTGCCGCAGCCGCGCCTCCGAGATCGACACGCCGGCGGTCGGCCAAACCAGAAATCCCATTGACCCGCCGATCCCCCAGCGCCATGCCTGGTCCGCTTGCGAGTACGACACGTAGAAAGCCGGCATCGGCGGCGAGCCCGGACCGCCGTGACGCACGTCGGCGACCACACCCACCACCTCGATCCATCCCGCCGACGTATCGTCCTCAGGTCGATCGGCCAGTGCCAGAATCTGGCCCACCGGATCGGCATCACCCCAAAGGCGCTTGGCCGCGGCCTCATTCACCACGGCCACCCTTCGGCTGTCGGCACCGTCGCGCCCGTGGATCGTCCGGCCTCGCACCAAGCCGATCCCGAGTGCCTCGAAGTACCCCGGTGAGATCACTCGGTAGGTGACCAGAGGGCGATCGACGTCACGGACCGGACGATCCCTGAGGATCACGGGAACGTCCATGTACGCCCCGCTAAGCGGTATGTGCGACGTTGCGACGACGCGCTCGACGCCGACCAGCCGCTGCAGGCTGGATCGGATCTCATCGATGGTGGCTACCGGGTCACGGCCCGATCCCACGGAGGTGCGGAGGCTCTGCACACCCGCGTACTCGAGCCCCAAATCCACTCTGTCAAGATGACCTAGGCTCCGCAGGAAGAGCCCGGCGCCTACCAACAGGACCGCACAGAGTGCAAACTCGCCGATCAGCAGAGCCTCTCCCGGATGGCGACGGCCAGAGCCGCTGCGGCCGCCGAGCGACCGACCGGCATGGCGCTCCCCGGCCGTGGCTCGCAGGGCTGGTATCAGGCCAGCGACAAGAGCGCTTGCGAGAGCGGCGATCAAGGCAAAACCAAGAACGGCGGCGTTGATCGCTAGACCTTCGAGCCGCGGGACACTGTCGGACGCGATTGCCCGGATCGCATCGACCGCGGCAATAGTGGTCAGGACGCCCAGGGTACCCGCCACGCCGGACAGCAGCAGCGCCTCGACCAGGACCCGCCGAACCAGGCGCCCTCGGGGGCAACCCAGCGCCAGGCATATCGCGAACTCCTCGCTCCGGGTCACCCCCGAAGCCAACAGCAAGTTGGTGACATTGGCGCAGGCGATGAGGAGCACCATGAGCACCGCCCCCAGCAGGATCAGCAATGGCCGCCTGACATTCTCGGCGAGGGTGCTGCGGAGCGGCACGATGTCGACATCGACTCCGGCATTGGTATCCGGGTGAGCCCGCGCGATCCGGGTGGCAACCTGGCCAACGAGGTCGCGGGCGCGGCCAAGCGTGGCGTCCCCCGAGACACGGCCATACACCAGGAACGGGCGCACTCCTCGATCGCGCATCCAGGAGGCCGAGGTCAGGTCGAGGACTGTCCACAGCTCGTGGTCTGTCGGCAGGTCGATATCCGGGGGCAAGATACCGATCACGGTGTACGTGTGAGGCGACATGTCGATCCGTCGGCCGATGATGTCGACGTCGGCCCCAAAGGCACTCTGCCAGATCCTGTAGCCGAGGATGACGGCCTCGGTCTCGGCGCCGGTGACGTCGTCGGCAACGAAGTCGCGACCGAGAAGCGGTGAGATCCCCAACATGCGAAAGAACCACGGCGAGACGCGACCGGCCCAAATCCTGCGGCCTCCCTGATCTGTTACCAGGGTGGGTAGCCAAGCGCCGACGGCCGCAAGATCCACGAAGGGGCGGCTCGAGCCTGGCCCGACGGCGCGGGTTACCGATTCGCGCAGCTGCTCGAAGTCCGGACCGGATAGATAGTGGCCGAATCGGTTGGTCTCACCGGTGTAGGTGAGCCGGACCACACGCTCCGGTTCCGGCAGGCGCAAGGGGCGTAGGACCACCGCCTCAACCAAGCTGAACATAGCGGTGCTAAGCCCAATGCCGACTGCAAGCGTGACAATGGCCAACCCCGACGTTGTCGGCCGTCGCACAAGCGCGCGGGTGCCATACCGTAAATCGTGGAGAAGGCCATGCATCCGGAAAGCATCCGGCGGGTGCTCACGCCGCGGGAGGCGACGCCAACGCCAGCGCAAAAGGCCCAGAACCTCGTTCCAGTAACGCCGGCGGGCGGCCCAGGGCCCTCGACGCTGCGCCTCAAGTTCGCACACCTCGAGAAGATCGGCCCGGACTTCCTCTCGTCGAGGCGGCGGCACCAGCCAAGCGATCATGGCTCGCGCCATGCGCGGGGCACGCCATCGGGATCCGGCCGACGGGCGCCTCACCTCCGCCCCGTACTCGTCCCGCAGCTCATCGGGAGCTCGGCCCACAGTCGTTCGCGAACCTGTCGCACCGCGGCGAGCGTCTCGATGCCACGCGCCGTGAGCTTGTCGCCGACCAGGTTCATGATGGACGTCGGACCCTGGTACGGCCGGCGTCTGTTGCCACGCACGCCTTCCACGCCCTCCAGGGGCTCGCCGTTCAGCGTCCCCATGACCAGCAGCGGACGGGTGTGCGGCACGGCGTCGTACATCGCACCGATACGGCAGTACCGCTTGACGTTCAGCGCCTCGAGCACCTCGACGATCGAGTCGATGTACTCCTCCGCGTTGGAGTGCGGCTCCAGCATGTGCAGGAAGATGAAGTCGCGGTCATTGGGTCCGGCGGCGAAACGCAGGTCCGCGTTGGGCACCTTCATCTTCCGCTTGCCCTCCTCGTAGTACACCACGGGGCGATAGCGGGTGAAGTCGAAATAGCGGCCCGGCGTCTTGAGGCCGCCGAGATTGCCGGCCTCCATGAAGCGCTCGAGCCGCTCGATGGTCAGCGAGCCGACGCTGCCCGCGTCGATCCACGGAGTCAGCGAAGCGATGACGTGTGGCTCCCGCAGCTGCGGCAGCGGCTCCTTCAGCTCGAACTGTCCGATGTTCATGCGCCCATGGTCGCGGGGCTGGCGCGGTTTTGCAACCCCCCGGAGCACTGTTGGTCCCGCAATAACTCCTCCCGCGCGAGGGCGGCAGGCCTGCCCGCACCGCTGAGCGGTGCGCTGGTACGGCGCATAGTGCAATCCCTGGCCGCCCACACGCGGTTGCGCTTCATC
>JACZXM010000163.1 GCA_022571615.1 Acidobacteriota bacterium
CGATCGTCAAGAGCTCTGGAAAAGCCGACCACAGTGCCAGGCCGTGCGCCAGAGCCCTCCTGCTGCGCCCGCTACCGACCGCCACGGCCTGCTATGCTTGTCTTTACTCAACCTGACACGGAGAATTCGTTCCCTTCCCTGGGTGCCAGCACGATGCACGCGATCAGGCTCGCTGACCCGACTTGGTGGCGCCGTGCTGTGGGCGGGGGGGTCCTGTTGCTGGCCGTCGCTGCCGTCTCGGCGTGTGCTAGCAGCGGTCGCAAGACCGCATACTCTCCCCAGGAGCTCAAGCGCGAGCTTGCCACCCAGGTGCCGCCGGACCGCCTGCAAGACCTCCTGGTGCCGCACCAGGTGGGCCCGGCCTTGGTTGAGCAGGCGCGACAGTATGTCGATGGGGCATCGAGCGATCATTCCAAGGCCAATCGCCTGGTGCGCGCGATCACCGACGCCAACCAATTCGGGATCGAATGGAAGAGCATCGCGACCACCACTGCGCGCGAGACGGTGCTCAACGGTCGCGGAAACTGCCTGTCGCTGAGCGCTTTGTTCGTCGGATTGGCGCGCGGGCTCGGGCTCAGCGCCTACTACGTCGATGCCTCGGATCGCATCAACTCGCTCGAACGGGCAAACGACCTGCTCGTGCGCACCGGCCATATCGTGGCCACAGTGCGAACCGAACGGGGCTGGGCGATGGTCGATTTCACCGGTGAGATCTCCAACTACCGGATGTTCAACGTGATCGACGATCTCGAAGCCCTGGCGCACTTCTACAACAACCGCGGCTACGAGTGGTTGGCCACCGCCAAGGCACTGAAACAGGAGGTGCCGTGGGAGCAAGCGCGGCGCGATTTCTCGATGGCGACCTACGTGCAGCGTGATTTCGCCCGTGCCCATAACAACCTGGGCGTCGTGTACTCGCACGTGGGGCGCGAGCAGGAAGCGCGGCAGGCGTACCTGAGGGCGATCGAGGCCGACAATGCGTTTGCGGAGCCGCGGCAGAATCTCGGCAACCTGAGCTTGCGGCAGGGCGAGATCGACGAGGCCCTGAGCTGGTACGGGGTTGCAATCAAGATGCAATCGAAGAACCCTTATCTGCGCTATCACTACGGCTTGGCGCAGTATCAGGCGGGGGATATCGAGGGTGCGATCGAGTCGTTCCAGCGGGCGATCGCGCTCAAACATGATTACTTGGAGCCACGAAACCTGTTGGCGCAGGCCTACCGGCAACAGGGGCGTCTGGAGGAGGCGGAACGGGTCCGCCAGGACGCGGAGAGCAAGCGACGAGAAACGATCTCGTAGCCGAGAACGCGAACGATTCGAACACAGCGCCGCTCCCGGCTCTTGCCGCAGGAGCGCGCCAGCCGGAGGCGAGTTAGCGGGCCGTGGTGGAAGTGTGATGGGTCGTTTGCCGAACTGGATCAAGGCAGGGTTGATCTGGATGAGCGGAGCAGCCATCGTGCTGCCTGCCACCGCGGCCCCAGGCGCTGCGTCGGTGGGCATGGCGCAGCAGATCGGGACACTCCCGATCCGCCATCTGCTTGCCCCACGGCCTGCCGCGCGGGCACAGAGCGGCGAGTCGGCCTCCGCCCGGCGCTCCGGCGCAATCCCGCTCCAGGAGTTCTCGGTACGGATCACCGCTCCGAGCCACGACGAGATCGTGGGCGGCAAGATCGAGATCAGCGCCCGGGTGCAGGCGGACCGTCCCGAGCAGGTCCTGTTTGTTGAATTCGAGGTTGATGGCCGGGTGCTGTTCGCCGACGCCGACGTGCCCTACGAGCTCATCTGGCAGGGGCGCGATCCCGCCGCTCACCGCATCGTGGCGCGGGCGTACGCCGCCAGCGGCCAGGTCGTTGAGGACGTCGTTCGTACCCGGCCACCGCCGGGGCTCGCCGCTGGCCTCTCCTTCCGCTCACGCGTGGACTGGGTCGAGGTCTTCGTGCGAGTGGAGGACAAGCACCTGCGGGGGCGGGAGCTGAAGATGGCCGACTTTAGCGTGTTCGAGAACGGTTTGGAGCAACCGATCGTCGCGGTGGAGCGCAGCATGAACCTGCCGTTGGCGGTGGGTTTCATGGTCGATTGCAGCGGCAGCATGATCGAGAGCCTCAGCCTTGTCCTCGAGACCGCGGGGTCGTTCATCGAGGGGTTGATGCAGAGTAACCACGACAAGGCCTTCGTCATGTCGTTTGCCGACCTACCCTCCATGCTGCAGGAGTTCACCAACGATATCGGACGGCTGTCGGACGCGCTCGACCTCATCAGCAGCGGAAGGTACACGCGGCTATACGACTCGCTGGTGAAGGCGGCGGCGGAGTTTCGAGGGCACGAGGGCCGGCGGGCGCTGGTGGTATTGACCGACGGTCACGATGTCGGCAGCGATTCCAGGCTCCGGGATGCAATCGAGGCTGCTCAGCGTGCCGATGTGGCGATCTACCCGGTGGCAGTGAATCTGAGCTTGCGCTTCGTTCACGAGCGCTGGGTGCTTGCCCAGTTGGCCGAGGGGACGGGCGGGCGCGTGTCCCAGCTACAGCGGCGCGACGACCCGCGCCGAATCTTCGATGCGATTACTGCTGATCTGCGCGAGCAGTACCGCATTACCTACCAGCCCCATATTTCAGGGGGAACCGGCGAGTGGCGTGCGATCGAGGTGCAGCTATCGCTTCAAGGCTCTAGGCGCAAGAAGCGGCTGCGTGCCCGGCCCGGTTACTTTGCCGAATAGCGGCCGGCGCTGGCGGTCGGGTCGGTCGACCCGCGACTTTGGAGGCAAGTCCTCAAATTGACCCCAAGCCGTTGCCAGTCCTATAATTACGGCTCCCTAGCAGGCATCTATGGGCCGACACCTTGTTGACAGCGTTTTTGGCGCCGTGCTAAAAGCTGCTCGCCTGGATTACCCATCACGCGGGCACGGCGGTCCGGGAGGCAATTGGACCAACGTGTGGCGTGTCTCGGGGCGAATTCCACAAGCAGTTCGAACGAGCTCCCTGCAACTGGTCGTCGGATGATTTAACGGGAGGAACCTGACGTGAGTTTCCTTAACGGATCGGTCTTCCGCCTCTACAATGACGGCGGCCCCTTCATGCACCCGCTGCTGCTGTTCTCCCTGGTCTCCTTGGTGTTCATCATGGAGCGGTTCTACGCTCTGTGGAAGGCGAAGATCGACACCCAGGAGTTCATCGGGCGGGTCCGGACGGCGATGCTCAAGCGCCGCAACGTGAAGGAGGCGATCACGGTCTGCGAGGAGTATCAGGGACCGATCGCCAACATCATGAAATCCGGCCTGATCAAGTATGGCCGGCCTCAGGATGAGATCGAGCGGACCATCGAGGCTGCCTCGGCGCACGAGCTGGCGCGTTTGGAGCGTGGCCTGGGTGTGCTGGCCACGATCGCCAACGTCGCCCCGCTGGTCGGCTTCCTCGGCACGGTGTCGGGCATGATCAACTCGTTTGACGCGCTGGCTCGCGCCGGCCTGTCGAACCCGGGTCTGGTTGCCAAGGGCATCTCGGAAGCGCTAATTACGACCGCCGCTGGTCTGGTGGTCGCGGTGCCGACGCTGATCATGTTCAACTACTTTACCGCCCAGATTGGCAGGTTCGTGCTGGAGATGGAGACCGCCGCCAACGTGCTCCTGGAAACTTACGCCGAAATGGACGATCATCAAGGCTGAAGGCTTCCCCCAGACCAACCCAAGCAGGTCAAGTCATGAGACTCCGTAGACAGGTGAGGCCCGTATCGTACATCCCGACCGCGTCGATGGCGGATATCGCCTTTCTGTTGCTCGTGTTCTTCCTGGTTACGACCACCATCACCGTCGATCGAACGAACGTTGGCCTTCCCACCAGCATGGAACGCACCGAGGTCCCCAAGGACGCCGCGGTGATCGCCATCGAGGAAGGCGGCGTGATCCATTTCTCCGATGGCAAGGCGCAAAGCCACGTCTTGAACCTGAACGATGTCCTGCTGGCGGCGGCCTTCGTCATGGAGAAGAACTCGCTCAAGTGGTTTGTCATCAAGGCGGATGGCAACGCTCGCTACCAGTACATCGATCAGGTGATGGAGCAGCTGCGTCAGGCCAGAGTGCGCAACATCGCCATGCTCACCCAGCAGGAAGAAGTGGGCTAGGGGGCGACCGTGAAAATCAAGAAGAAGAGTCAAGGCCCGGAGATCCCGACCGCATCGATGGCCGACATTGCCTTCCTGCTGATCGTGTTCTTCATGGTGACCTCGGTGTTCTCGGTGACGCGCGGGTTGGAGTTCCAGCTTCCCAAGCAGGAGACCACGCCCCAAACGACCCAGGAAGAGGCGATCCACATTCACATCATCCCAGCTGGCAGCGACTGTATTTTCGAGGTCGACAAGCAGCAGATGGCGCTCAGCGATATCCAGCGCTACATCGAGCCCAAGCTGGCTCGCAATCCGAACAAGTTCGTGATCATCGATCCCGATCCGGATGCGCCCTACCGCTGCATGGTCGACGCCTTCGACGAGCTCAAGCTGGCGCGGGTGAAGAACATCTCCATCCCGACGCAGGCCGAAAAGGAAGCGTGGGGGGATATCCTGTAGGCGTGGAGGTAGACGATGGCTGAACAAGCCAACCAACCGACACTGCGGCCCGAGGCCGATTCCCTCGGCTCCTTGGCGCTCGCCTCCGCGATCGGCAACGAGGACACCAAGCCGTACAAGGTAGCGTGGATCGGGGCGCTGGTGATCCACTTCGGCCTATTCTTGGTCGTGTTCCCGGAGTTCGGTGGGAGCGAGGCCGAGCAGGCGGATCGGCAGACGGTGGTGATCAAGCGCTACAAGCCACCCGAGCCGCCCAAGCAACAACCCGAAAAGAAGGTCGTCAAGCGCAAGACCGCACGGGTGCCGATCCCCGATCCGACTCCCGACGACCCGGAGCCAATCGTCGATGCGGAGATCGAGTATATCGAGTCCGAGGAAGAACTAGCCGACACCGAGTTCCCGGGCAGCGGCCCCGTCGGCGGGCCACCGGTAATCCACACCGGCCCGCTGCGTGTCGGCGGCGACATCCAAGCGCCGCAAAAAATTCACCATGTTGCTCCGGTTTACCCGGAGCTGGCCCGGCGGGCTCGTCTGGCCGGCATAGTGATTCTCGAGGCGACGATCGACACCGAGGGCAACGTGGTCAACCTGCAGATCCTGCGCGGTCTCGGCCTCGGGTTGGACGATGCGGCGGTTAGCGCCGTGTCGCAGTGGAAGTACACGCCCACTTTCTATAACGGCCGGCCGGTGGACATTTTGCTGACGGTCACCGTGCAGTTCAAGATCCAATAGCTGCGCTGGTGGTTGTCCTGGTTATGGGAGCGGGTTCCTGGTTACAATATCTGTAGGGATCGGCGGCCCGTAACGATGTGCAGGCGACAATGATGAAAACTTCAAAGATCGCTCGAATTCTACCTTTACTGATAATCGTGGCCGCGCTCGTGTGGCCCTCGGCAGCCTTTGCTCAGGACGCAGAGGCCGCCGACAAGGCCTGGCGTGCCGGCTTCAAGGCGTTCCAGGACGGCAATCCCCGCCAGTGCATCACTCAGATGCGCGCCGCGCTCAAGGCAGCCGGCGAGGTATACGAGCGCTGGGGCTGGTTGCGCAAGACGCTGGGGATTTGTCTCGCACAGCGCCGCCAGCACGACGAGGCGATCTCCGAGCTGCAGGCCGCCAAGGAGCTGGTGTCAGAGGACCAGGACCGATTCGAGGTCAACCACGGCCTCGCCCAGGTCTACGTAGCGCGGGGCAACGCCGGCGACTACGACCGTGCCATCGCCTCGGAGAACGAGGCCGCCAAGTACGCTAGCGGCAGCCGCCGTAAGGCCCTGGTAGCCAAGACGATCGGGCAGGCTTACTATTTCAAAGAGAACTGGCGCAACGCCATCGAGCACCTGGAGCAATCGGCCCGGAGCCGAAGCACGGATGCCGATCTGGCGCAGAAGCTCGGGCGTGCCTACCTGGAGTCGGGCAACACCGGCAAGGCCATGGAGTGGTTTCAGAAGACGCTGTCGCTGGACCGCAACAACACCGCGGCGATCACCAATATGGGGCGGCTGTATCTGAACGAGGGCAAGTGGACCGAGGCGGTGCGGTATCTGCAACAGGCCGTTCGCGCCGACGCGCAGAGCATGCAGGTGCGCAATCTGCTCGGTCGTGCTTACCTGGGCGACAGGCGTTACAACGATGCGATCACCCAGCTCGTGCAGGTGGTGCAGTCACGCAGTAGCGACGGCGGCGCGCACTACAACCTCGGACAGGCCTACCAGGCCTCCGGCAACGACGCCAATGCGATCGAGTCCTACACCGATGCGCTGGCGTACCTTGTAGCCGGCTCGACCACACGTGCCGATTGCCTCTACGACATCGGCTTCGTGTACGAGAAGGTGGGACGCTACGACGACGCTCTGCAGGCGCTCGAGGATTCGGCTGCCATCGATGCCTCGACCAAAACGACTGAGGCGATCGCGCGGGTCAAGGTACGCATAAGCCGGCAAAAGTCCGGATCCTGAGCGGTCTCGACGGCCGATAGCTGCGTTGGGCCACCTTCGCATGACACCGGAGGGGGACGCAGCAGGGGATGAGGTCGCCCACGTCCTGGCGCTGTGGCCGGCCTCTCGAGGCGGCTTGCGGGTAGGAGGCCAGCAGAACGGACGTGCTCGACCCTCATCCTCTGCTGCTGCCACTGGCGGTGTCTCCCGCTGCTACGCCACCCCCGACAGCGCGCCTGCGCTGGAAGGGTTGTTCAGGAGCCTGATACATTCTGCCAAACTATC
>JACZXM010000164.1 GCA_022571615.1 Acidobacteriota bacterium
CTCCGCGAGCGTTCCCGCTCCGGCACAGAACATGCAGATCCGCAGCTCACGAAGCACCCGCGCAATGCACCCCTCAACCGCCTCGACCGACCTCGTGGCCGCCTCGAGAAACGGCTGCGCCAGCCCTACGAGATCGGCGCCCAGTGCGATCGCCTTGGCCATGTCGATCCCGTTGCGAACTCCGCCGGAGCCGATCACGGTGAGTCCCGGGATCTGTGCCAACGCCCGAATCGACTTCGGCGTCGGCACCCCCCAATCGGCGAACAGCTCGCCCATGTCCTGATCTAGAGCCCGTTGGGCCTCGATGCGCGCCCAACTCGTTCCCCCGAGCCCCGCAGTATCGATGATCGAGACACCCGCCTGCGCCAGCGCCCTGCCGACGCTACCCGATATTCCCATCCCGATCTCCTTCACGATAACCGGCACCTCGAGGGCCTCCACGACGGCGGAAATCTTAGCGAGCAGGGCCGAGAAGTCGACATCCCCCTCGGGCTGGATCGCCTCTTGGAGTGGATTCAGGTGCAGCACCAGTGCGTCCGCACCGATCATCTCGACCGCTTGCCGGCACTGCTGTGGCCCGTAGCCGTAGTTGAGCTGAACCGCACCCAGGTTGGCGAGCAAGGGGACCGTGGGCGCGATCTCGCGGACCTGGAAGCTCGATCGGGTGGACGGATCCTCGATCGCCTTTCGTTGCGACCCGACCCCGATCGCGACCCTTTGGCTCTCCGCCGCTGCTGCCAGGTTGCAGTTGATCCGGCGGGCTTCCTCGGTGCCCCCGGTCATGCAGGAGATCAGCAGAGGAGCCCCGAGGTCCTTGCCCAGGAACCGCGTCGTCGTGTCGATCGCCGCCAGGTCGAGCTCGGGCAGGGCGCAGTGTTCGAACCGGTAGGCATCGAAGAAACCGGCGCCCAGCTGCATCCGATCTTGGAGCGCTAGGTGAATGTGTTCCGCCTTGCGATCGCGCTCAGCGGTCGGTTCCACGACCTGCGGGTCGACGCCGTCCATGACCTTGCCTCTAGCAGCCGTTAACGAATTGATTCATTATCGCCCACCGTTCTCGCCAACGCCCCCCACCTCAGGCAACTGCCACGATGAGGCCCTCGGCGAAATCGGCGAGCTCCACCGTCAGCTTGCGCATGCGACGGTGCTGCTTGAACAGGATGCCCCAGGATCTCGGGCGCCAGAAAGCCTTCCACATCACCTGCCGACGGTCGATGCGTCCGTCCTGCGAACGGCAATCCTCGAGAAACGCCGGCAGCGTCTCGGTGGCCGAGTCGCTCACCGCGCGCACGATCAGGTAGGGAAGGTTGTAGGCGATCGCGACCCGCGCGAAGCAGGCAGATTCCATGTCCGCTACCGCGGGCTGATCCCGTATCGTCCGGCCCCACCACTGCAGTTTGCTATCCGGCGTCGACAGGATCTGGTCCACGGTAATGATGCGCCCGAGCTCGTAGTCGGACCGCAGGTTCGCCTCCTCCAGCCACTGCAGATCGGGCCAACCGAGGATTGTGTCCTCTTCCATCACCTCGCTCGACACCAACAGCTCACCGACGATAAGCTCCGCCGACAGCGCACCCGCCAGCCCCAGGACCAACACCCGTGTCGGCCTGCATTTCTGGATCACACAGCGAATCCCCAAGTCGGCATTGCGCTTTCCCTCGCCGGTGACTGCCAATACCACCGGCACGCCACGCAAGACCCCCTCCGTGTAGCGCCTCGGACCGTCGGCAAGCTGTCGTGGCGACTGGAGCCGCTCGCGCAGCGGTGCGATCTCCTCTTCCATCGCAGCGACGATCGCCACCAGATCTCGAAGTTCCGGCTCAGACATACCCACGCTCGCGGAACCAGTCCACCGCCCGTTCCAGAGCCTCCCGCAGAGGGCTCTGCGGAAGCCCGAGCTCGCTCACCGCTCTGGAACAGTCGAAGTACATCTTGTGTCGCGCCATTTGCACCGCCTCCAACGATACCCTGGGGCGCCCCCCACGCCGCCGCGCCAGGCGGGTATCAACCGCGGCGACCGCCAGCGGCACCCAGTGTGGCAGCCGAATCCACGGCGCCCGCTGGCCGGTGAGATCAGCCAGCACCTGCAGCAGGTCGCGCAGGCTCAGGTTGGCGTGCCCGAGGATGTATTTGCGCCCTGTGCGGCCGCGTTCTGCCGCCAACAAATGTCCCTGGGCCACATCGCGTACGTCGATGAAGTTCATGCCGGTGTCTACGGTCGCGGGCATTCTGCGGTTCAGGAAATCGACGATGATCTGCCCTGTCGGAGTCGGTTTGATGTCGAGCTCGCCGACGGGCGTTGACGGGTTCACAATCACCACGTCGAGCCCTCGGCGTGCCCACTCCTCGGCGATCCTTTCGGCCTGGTACTTGCTGCGCTTGTAGTGACCGATCATGTCGTCCAGCGCAACCGGCGTGTCCTCATCGGCCGGGCTGCCGTTGGCGTGAAGTCCGAGCGCACCGACCGAGCTCGTGTGCACTACCCGCTGCACTCCGGCTTCGGCCGACGCAACCAGCAGATTCCGCGTCCCGTCGACATTTGTGCGGTACATACCGGAGGGGTCGCGGGCGAACAATCGGTAGTCCGCAGCGCAATGATAGACCTGCTGCACGCCACGAACGCCCGCGAGCAACGAGTCTGGAGCGCCCAGGTCGCCGGTCACCAGCTCGACAGCCAGGCCCTCGAGGTTGTCGCCGCGGTTCTCCGCCCGCACCAGACAGCGGACCTCGTCGCCGCGCGCAACCAAGGCACGCACCACGTGGGCACCGATGAACCCGGTTCCACCGGTAACGAAAACTCTCATGCGGTGTCTAGCAGGCCGTGACTACGTGAGAAAATTCCACGAGGCGAGACGCAGCATGTCTCGAGGCGAGTTGCGCAGCTCGGTCACCACCGAGGCCTCGAAGCCCGAGTGCATGGCGCAATTCTGGCACTGGCGGTCCTGGCGTGACTCCCAATACTCCCAGTCGACACCGTTCCAGAACTCCTCCCAGGTCTCGTAGTACTTTTCACCGATCAGATAACACGGTCCTTTCCAGCCACGCGGCGTGTAGGTCACGGTGCTCCAGGGAGAGCACCGGTAGTCACGCAGGCCGGCCGCAAACTCCAGAAACATCGGGGTCGAGGTCAGCCGGTAGTGCTCGGAGAACTCGAGCACACGCTTGAACTTGCGTTCGATGTCGGTGCGGGTCAGGAACATGTCCTTGTCGACGCTCTCGTAGTGGTAGCCAGGTGACACCAGCATGCCGTGAACCCCGATCTCGGTCATCTCGGCGCACAGCTTCTCCACCTCGGCGATGTCGGTTTGTTTGAATACCGTGGTGTTGGTAAAGACGTGGTAGCCACGTTGCAGACAGGCGCGGATCATCGCCACAGCGTGGTCGTACACCCCTGCGCGGTCGCACACGTAGTCGTGCGTCTCGCGTTGTCCGTCCAGGTGGATATTGACCGTCAAGCGCTTGTCCGGCGGAATCTCGTCGAACAGATGGCGTTCGATCAGAAGCGCATTCGTACACAGGTAGATGTGCTTGCGGCGCGAGATGATCTCCTCGACCAGCTCGGGGAGCTCCGGATACATGAGCGGCTCCCCGCCGCAGATCGATACGATCGGCGCGGCGGCATCGCTAACGGCGCGCAGACAGCTGGCCAACGGCAAGCGGTCGGCGAGCTTGCCTGTGTGGCGCTCCGGGGCGCATCCGAGGCAAGCGAGGTTGCAGGCATACAGCGGTTCGAGCATCAGAACGAACGGATAGCGGCGATTGCCGGCGCGCGCGTTCCGCCACTGGAGCCGGATGTTGTCTGTCGTGATGTGGAGCGGGAATCTCATGCCGGCCCTCCGCTTTCTCGATCGGTGCCGCGCCCGGCGACCCTGCTCCGGTACGTAGCCAGGGCTTGGAGCGGAAAGTAGGTCGCGTAAAGATGATAACGCAGGTAGAAAACCTTGGGGAATCCGGTGCCTGTCCAGTACTCATCGCGCCAGGAGCCATCGGCGTGCTGGGTGGTGAGCAGGTACTCGACACTCCTCCGGACCGCCTCCGAGCTCACGTCGCCGGCCGCCAGCAGTCCCATCAGCGCCCATGCAGTCTGCGACGCGGTACTGTGGCCACTGCCCTTGAACTGGGGATCGTCGTAGGAGCCCAACGACTCGCCCCAGCCGCCGTCCTCGTTCTGGCGCTCCTGAATCCACACGATCGCGCGCCGGAACGGCTCTGCCTGCAGGGGCTCGCCCAGCTCCGCCAGCGCCCACAGCGCTAACCAGGTCCCATACAGGTAGTTGCAGCCCCACCGACCGTACCAGCAGCCGTCCGTCTCCTGATGCTGGTACAGAAACAGGATCCCGCGTTGGATCTCAGGGTCGCCACGATCAAGACCGTTGCGCTTGAGCGCTACCAGCGAGCGAGCGGTGATATCGGCGGTGCTCGGATCCAGCATCGCGTTGTGATCGGCAAACGGGATGTACTTGAGAATCTCCTTATCACACCCCTTGTCGAAGGCTGCCCAGCCGCCATCGCGATTCTGCATCGACAGCTGCCAACGGAGAGCGCGCTCGAGGGCATATTTGCGGCGAGACTCCCGCACCGAGTCGGGGAACCTGACCTGGCTGAGCGCGATCAGTGCCTCGGCAGTGTCATCACAGTCCGGGTAGAACTCGTTGGCGTATTCGAAGTACCAACCGCCGGGCTCGACGCCAGGATTCTTTACCTGCCAGTCGCCGAGCTGCCGCACCTCCTTGTCGAGCACCCACTCGGCTGCCCGCAACAGGTGCTCGTCATCGGCCGGAGTACAGGCAGAGAACATCGAGTTCATTGTCAAGACCGTGTCCCATACCGGCGAGAAGCAGGGTTGGAGGCGCAGGGTGTCCTCGTCCTCGATCTCGAGCTTCTCGAGCTCCCGCAGCTGCCTGAGGATGAGCGGATCATCGAGATCGTGGCCCAGGCTGTGGAAGGCGTACACGCAGTTGACGATAGGAGGAAAGATCGCGCCCAGCCCGTCGCTGTGCTCGAGCCGGTCGGTAATCCAGTCCTTGGCCCGCTCCAAGGCCACCTTGCGCAGGGGGTTGAGCTGGAGGCCCTCGGCGATCTTGAACGAACGGTCCAGCGCATGAAAAAAGGTGCGCCACACCCTTTCGGCGTTGGATCGGTCGGGCGGAGGCGACTGCGCCGGCGCTCGGTCGACCATCAGCTCCGAGATACCCGCTTGCCGCGGCACCGCACACCGGGGCTTGCGTGCCCAGATGATGCTCAGCGGCACCACGATGGCCCGCGACCACGAGGACATCTCGTAGACGTTGAAGTAGAACCAGTTCGGCAGCAGGATGATCTCCGGGGGAACGGCAGGGCATCGTTCCCACGGCACCTGACCGAACACGGCCAGCACGGTCTTGGTGAAGGAGTTCGTGGCTTCGATACCCCCGAGTCGGCGGATGACTCCCCGAGCACGGACCATGTGCGGCTGATCGGCCCGATCCCCTACCAGCTTGAGAGCAAAGTAGTTCTTTACCGAGGCGCTGACCTTCGGCGGCCCCCCCGGGTAGATCCCCCAGCCGCCGTTCGGTTCCTGCCTACGTCGGAGGTAGTTGGCCGCCTTCCGCACCTTGCTGCTGTCGGCGCGCCCGATGTAGTGCATCAGCAGGATGTACTCCGACTCCAGGATGGTGTCGCCCTCGAGCTCCGCACACCAGTGCCCGTCCTCCTGTTGCAGTGACAACAGGAACCCGCGGGCGCGCTCGATCGCGTTGCGCGGTCGGGATGGGTCGGGACCCGGTACCTCCGGCTTCGACGGTAGGACCCGGAGCCGGACCGAGGGTCGTAATGCCTGGCGCATAGTGCTTTCTCGGGGTCGGGAACAGTCAATCTGACTGCAGGATAAGCAGCAGGAGGCGATTGGGGATTCCCCTCGCATCACTGCGGTGTGATCTTCACCGCAGCACGAGCCGATCGGGCGACACTCAGGCACTTGGCCGGCCACATCGACCCCCTCATGATAGGCGCTCGACCGCCCGATAGAAAATGCCGTGCGGTCCCCTGCGGCATGGTAATTTCGGACCCGTGGCTGACCCCCTCATGGATCGCTTTCGTCTACTCGCCGCGCGTTGGATTCTGTCGCCGCTCCAGGGCGTCGTATTCGCCGACTGGTTGCGAGCGCTGCGCGCCAATGGATTCGCCGTGGCGCCCCCTTCCAACACCTACAGGGAGCCCAAAGGCGGCGGATCCTACCGATGGGCTAAAGGTCACTCCCCTGTTGACATTCCCCTCGCAGAGCTTGACCCGGTTTCTGGCCCCCTGCTGGACTGGTGGCAAGACATTGTTGCGCAGCGGTCACATCTTACAAGTGCAAAATCATCCGAGCTGCGAGATACGTCGGGTAAGAAGGCGGCATGGCATCTTCTAGCCCAGACAATCCCCGAAGGCCGGCGCAACGATACTCTCGTTCGCATAGGGGGTTGGTTACGCCTCTATCATCCTGCGCCAGTGGTGGAGGAGCTTTTGCGGGCGATCAACGAGGCCAGGTGCCGGCCACCGCTAGACCCAGAAGAGGTTCGGGCCATCGCGAAAGGGGTCTACCGTTATGCCCAGCGGGGCGTCAACGGTCATCCACGGGCAGCGGTGCCACGCTATGTACGCGAGGAGCGGACCGATGGCTAAGATTAGCTACACCCTCGCTGACGATGTTTACACTTTCCCAACTGATCTAGAGGCCGAACTGCGCCTAAAGAACGTGCAGAGGGACAAGTTTGGCAGGATACACGCCGATGCCAGGTTTAT
>JACZXM010000165.1 GCA_022571615.1 Acidobacteriota bacterium
GCATCGCGCACGTGTTCTCCGATCAGGTGGCGGATCCGGCGGTCGTGTCGTTCATCAAGCAGGCCGGGGCCTTCGTGGTGCCGACGCTGGCGGTGCTTGAGAGCGTGACGGGGCTTCCTGGCGGCGCAGAACTGGCGCGGGATCCGCGCCTGGCCCCCTACCTGGCACCGGCCGAGATCAACAGCCTCGAGAATGGCTTTCCGCCCGGGCCCGGCCGTGAGCACGTGCTGGAAAACGCGCTGGCCACGATTCGGGCGCTGCACGAGGCCGGGGTCCCGATTCTCGCGGGTACCGATTCTCCCAATCCGGGAACGACCCATGGCGCCAGCCTGCACCGTGAGCTGGAGCTGCTGACCCGAGCCGGGCTCACACCGGCGGAGGCGCTGTCGTCGGCAACCTCGGTGCCGGCAGAGGCGTTCGGATTGGGCGACCGCGGTCGCATCGCGGTCGGCCGGCGGGCCGACCTGGTGCTCGTGCGCGGCGACCCGACGACAGACATCACCGCAACGCGCGACATCGTCGGGGTGTGGAAGCTCGGCGTGCGGGTCGATCGAGATGGCTACCGGACTGCTCTGGCGGCACAGCAGGAGGGGGATAAAACGCCAAAGGGCTCCAGCGACGGGCTGGTGAGCGACTTCGATGATGGATCGCTCGCCACCGGGTTCGGGTCGGGCTGGACGGTCTCCACCGACACTCTGATCGGTGGTAGCTCGAGCGCCAACATGGAGGTAGTAGACGGCGGGGCGAACGGCTCGGCCAAGGCGCTCGAGATTAGCGGCACGCTGAATGCAGGCAGCATCGCCTCCTGGGCCGGAGCGATGTTCTCGGCCGGACAGCAGCTGTTCGCGCCTGCCAATCTGTCGGCCAAAGGCGGCTTCAGCTTCTGGGCGCAGGGCGACGGCAAGACGCATGCCATCATGCTGTTTGCACAAAGCCTCGGCCAGCGACCAGCGATACAAGCTTTCACCGTAAGCACCGAATGGTCCGAGTTCCGCTTCGCGTTCACGGACTTCCCCGGTGCCGACCCCAAGGGACTGCAGGCGCTGCTATTCACCGGCTCCGTCGAGGGCGAGTTTCGCTTCCGAATCGACGAGGTTCGCTTCTGGTAGGGACGGCTCAGTGCTGCTGCGGTCGATGGGCGAAACCGACCAGATAACCGCTGCAGTCACGGATATGGAACTCGCGCGCCCCGTAAAAGGTCGTGCCCAGGTCCTTGCCGCCGGTGTCGCGGTCCTTGATCGTGGCGTAGAGCGAGTCGACGTCGTCGACATCGATGTACAGAGACACCGCGTCGCCGCCCGAGGCGGGGGTGTAGTCGGGTAGGTCACCGCGCGAACGTCGCGGCGCCTTGCATCTGCACCCTTGGCGGCGTAACCAGACCCATCACACTTTCACCACAGCCTGCTAAGGAGAAAGTGGGCGGGGTTCGCCGCCCCGGCGGTGGCGTCAGCCATCGACCCAGCAGGCACATATACTCTGCTCGTTCCCCTGCCCTCGATCCTGTAGATGGAGCCATGGACGATCGAAACCGAGCCCTGATCTCGTTCACCCGCGATCTGGTGAAGATCCCGTCGGTGCTCGGGGACGAGAATCGGGTCGCCGAGCGCGTGCTCGCGGAGATGAAGTTCCTCGGCTACGACCAGGTCGACGTGGATTCTGCCGGCAGCGTGGTGGGGGTGATCCAGGGCAATGCGGACGGGCCCACGATGGTGTTCGATGCCCACATGGACACGGTGGACGTGCACCCGAGGTCAGCATGGGAGCATGATCCGTTCGGCGCCGAGGTGGTCGGCGGCCGAATCTACGGCCGCGGTAGCAGCGACATGAAGGGCGCCTTGGCCGCCATGGTGCATGGATGCGGTGGTCTCGACCGGGCGGAGATCTCCGGCCGGGTGGTGGTATCCGCGTCCGTCGGCGAGGAGCTGATCGAGGGAGCGGCGCTCCGGGTGGTGATGCAGCGTTACGGCGGCGACTATGTGGTCATCGGCGAAGCATCGGAGCTGAATCTGGTCCGTGCCGGACGCGGTCGCGCCGAGCTCGTAATCACCACCCAGGGCCAACCGGCCCACGCCGCCAATCCCGAGCGCGGCGTCAACGCCATCCACACGATGCGCGCCGTTATCGAACAGATCGAGAAGCTGCCGATGCCACGGGATCCGTTCATCGGGCCGGGAGTCCTGTGCCTGACCGACATCATTTCCGTTCCGCACCCAGCCCACTCCGTGGTGCCGAGCCGATGCCGTGCGACCTACGAACGAAGGCTGGTGCCGGGTGAGACCGAAGAACAGGTGCTCGCCGAGATGCGCCAGGCCTGCCAGCGGGCGGGCGCTCCGGACACCATCGTGGAGTTCGCCCTGGCCGATTACACGTCGTATACGGGAGTTCGCTGGGAGCGGCCAAAATGGTTCGCGCCCTGGCAGTTGCCCCGCGACCACGAGCTCGTGGAGAGGGCGTTGCGCGGCTTGCGGGCGGTGGGGCTGGAGCCATCTTTGAAGGCCTATCAGTTCTGCACCAATGCCGCGTACAGTGCAGGCTACGCTGAGGTGCCGACGATCGGCTTCGGGCCGGGTTGCGAGGAGCAGTGCCACGTCGTTGACGAGTACCTCGAGTTGGAGCAGTTATTGGATGCAAGCCGCGGCTACCAGGCGATCGCGCAGCAACTGCTCGGTGTTTCGTGACCACCGTCTGCCAGCCCCCCACGCCAGCACAAGGGAGAGAACCGGTGCGTAACCCTCTGTGGTCTTGTCTGCTCGCGAGCTTGCTAATCCTTCCTGTGGCCTCGGCCAACCCGACCGATGACCGCGAGGTCTACCCGGCGGAGCTGTTCGCTGGGCTGCGCTACCACTATGTTGGGCCCTCGAGGGGCGGTCGGGTTACCGCCGTGGCGGGACATCGAGCGCAGCCCGGGACCTTCTACATGGGAGCCACCGGCGGCGGGGTGTGGAAAACGACCGACTTCGGTGCCTCCTGGAACCCGATCTCGGACGGGTCCTTTGCCACCGGTTCAATCGGCGCCATTCGCGTCGCCTCGTCCGACCCGATGATCGTGTACGTTGCCACGGGTTCCGACGGTCTGCGGAGCAACGTGATCGTCGGCAAGGGCGTCTACAAGTCCGCTGACGGTGGCAAGAGCTGGCAGCATATCGGTCTGGAGCAGACCGGCAACAGCGGTGCGGTCCTGATCCATCCCGACGACCCCGACCTGGTGTACGTGGCGGCGATCGGCAATCCGTTCGCCCCCAATCCCGAGCGCGGGGTGTACCGGAGTCGCGATGGTGGTGGAAGCTGGGAGCAGGTGCTGTACGTGTCCGACCGCACCGGCGCCGTGGATCTGGAGTTTGCGCCCGACAACCCGAACGAGATCTATGCCACCTTGTGGGAGGCAGAGCGCAAGCCCTGGACGATTCTCTCGGGCGGTCAAGAGGGCGGTGTGTTCAAGAGTCAGGACGGTGGTGATACCTGGCAGCGGCTCACCAACGGCCTGCCGCAAGGGCTGCGCGGCAAGGCGGATCTGGCGGTCTCGGCCGCGGATCCCGACCGTGTGTACGTACTGATCGAGGCACCGGGAGAGGAAGGTGGCGTATACCGGTCCGACGATCGTGGAGCCAGCTGGCACCAGGTCACTGATTTCCAGCCGATCCGCAACCGGCCCTTCTACTACACCAACCTGCAGGCGCATCCGGCCAACCCCGACATCCTCTGGGGCATGGCCGAGGGTTTCTACAAGTCCGAGGACGGGGGAAAGACGTGGGACGCTCAGCGGGTGCCCCACGGTGACAACCACGATCTATGGATCAATCCGGATGACCCGCTGATCATGATCGAGAGCAACGACGGTGGCGCTAACGTGAGCCGCGACGGGGGGGTCACCTGGTCGCGCCAGGACAACCAGCCGACCGCCGAGCTGTACCAGGTCGATATCTCCGACGAGTTCCCCTACCGGCTGTATGCCGGCCAGCAAGACAACTCGACGATCTCCGTTCCCAGCCTGCCGCTGCGGGGTCGGGCCGGTGGTCCGCAGGCCTACTGGGAAACCCATGGCGGTTGTGAGACCGGCCCGGTGGTGCCCAAGCCCGGTGACCCGGAAATCGTGTACGCCAACTGCAAGGGCCGCTTCGGTGTGTACAACCGCCGGACCGGGCAGGAGCAGCAGTACTACGTGGGCTTCTGGAACCTGTACGGTCGCAACCCCAAGGACCTGCCCTACCGGTTCCAGCGCGTGGCGCCGATCCATGTGTCGCCGCACGATCCCGACCGTGTCTACCACGCCTCCCAATACCTCCATGTGACCGAGGACGGGGGCCGTACCTGGAAGACGATCTCGCCCGATCTCACCGCCTTCGACCCCGAGACCCAGGTCGTCTCGGGCTCACCGATCACGATCGACGTCACCGGAGAGGAACACTTCAGCGTCCTGTACGAGGTGCAGGAATCTCCGCACGAGCCCGGAGTGATCTGGACCGGAGCTAACGACGGGCCGATCCACTTGACCCGCGATGGCGGCCAGACCTGGACCGACGTCACGCCCCCGGGGCTCGGCCGGCATGGCCGGGTGCAAACCATCGAGGTTTCACCCCACGATCCGGCCAAGGCGTATGCCGCGGTGCTGCGCTATCAGCTCGGCGATTTTTCCCCCTACCTGTACCGAACACAAGACTACGGCGAGAGCTGGACGCGGATCACCACCGGCGACAACGGTATTCCCGCCGACCATCCGGTGCGGGTGGTGCGCGAGGACCCGACGCGCGAGGGACTTCTGTATGCCGGGACCGAGTTCGGTATG
Organism: Acidobacteriota bacterium; assembly: GCA_022571615.1. Classification (GTDB taxonomy): domain Bacteria; phylum Acidobacteriota; class UBA890; order UBA890; family WLXD01; genus JACZXM01. The sequence continues at coordinate 4,784 of JACZXM010000165.1, forward strand.
TTCGTGTCGTTTGACGATGGCGGCCAATGGCAGCCGCTGCAGCTGAATCTGCCGGCCACACCGGTCAGCGACATCAAGGTGGTGAACGGGGACCTGGTGCTCTCGACCATGGGACGAGGCTTCTGGATTCTCTATGACCTGACGCCGCTGCGCGGGATCACGGACGCGGTGGCGGCGTCGAGCGCGCACCTGTTCGAGATCCGCGACGCGGTGCGTTTCCGTGGTCGCGGGGGCTTCTTCTTCCGTCCTCCCGGTCCCGACGAGCCGCAGTACCCGAGCACCGGAGCCAACATCGACTACTGGCTCGCTCAGGAGGCAACCGGTGAGCTCAAGCTCGAGATCAGCGATGCCGAGGGCAACCTGCTGCGGGTCTTCTCGAGCGAGGATCCGGGTGAGCAGTCCATCGCGCCGGAGCCCGGGATGCGAGAGTGGCACCTGGAGCGCGTCGGCACGCCCAAGCTGCCCAAGGCGGCGGGCGCCCACCGCTTCGTCTGGGATCTGCGATACCCGGGGCCCTGGGATTCTAACCCCCGGCGTTCAGGACAGCGCGGTCCCATGGTGCCTCCCGGTACCTACGAGGCCCGCCTGCAAGCCGGCGAGTGGGAGGAAACGCGCTCGTTCGAGGTGGTGATGGACCCACGGGTGTTGGGGGAGGGAATCACCGGGCAAGATGTCACCGCACAGGCGGGGCTCGCGCTGCGCGTGCGAGACTTGCTGAGCTCGGCACGAGCCCAGGTGGCGCGGATCGCTGCGGCCGAAAAGGACAGCCGTGACGAGCTGCCGGACGAGGTCGAGGCCGTGCGGGCGGCTCTGGTGACCGCGCCGGTGCGCTACTCACCACCCATGTTGGTCGATCAGCTCCAGTACCTGTACTCCAATCTCGACCGCGCCGACCAGGCCCCCGGCCACGACGCCCACGCCCGCGCCGAGGAGCTGAACCAGGAGCTCCAGGGCCATCTACAAAGGCTAGAGGGCCTGCTCGAGTCCCCGTAGACAAGGGACAGCCGTCGTATCGCGACCTCGGGATCGGGTCTTGCCGATGCCTCGGTCATCGTGCTGGCTCGCACCCTCGGTATTCGAGATGTGCTGCCTCGATGAGCGGCACTTCCGATCGATACTCGGCCCCGGCAGACGCCCGCTCCGGCTGTTGCCAGCCGATGTGGAAACGAGTTGACCATGGTCTCTGACCATAGTTTAATCGAACCTATGGAACAAGATATGGAGGAGATCGCTATCTCCAAGTTCAAGGCCACCTGCCTGGCGGTGCTCGAGAGGGTTCGTCAGACGGGCCGACCCATCCGGGTTACTCGCTTTGGAGTTCCCGTGGCTGAGGTCGTGCCGCCGAGTGTGCCCAAGCGCCCGAGCGGCTGGCTGGGCTGCATGCGCGGCCGGGTTGAGATTAAGGGCGACATCATCGCGCCGGCGGTGGACCCTGGTGACTGGGAGGTCGTGCGCGATTGAAGCTGCTGCTCGACACGCACGTCTGGCTCTGGAGCGTCGCGGAGCCGGAACGCCTGGCGCCGACGATGCGTTCCTGTCTCGAGAATCCGGACACCGAGCTGTGGCTTTCGCCAATGAGTATCTGGGAGCTAGTGATGCTTGCTCAGAAGGGCCGGGTGGAGCTGGACGTGCCGGTGGCGCAATGGGTCGTCGATGCGCAGGAGCTGGTCACTCTGCGGGAGGCGCCCGTCACCCGCGAGGTCGCTCTGGAGACCGCGCTCGTGGATGCCGCGCACAAAGACCCTGCGGACCGTTTCTTGGTGGCGACCGCGCGCGTGTTTGGTTTGAGATTGGCCACGGCAGATGGCCGACTGCTGCGGGATGCCAAGATCGACACGCTGGCCGCCGCCGGAAGCGCTCATCGTCGGTGACGACACTGGCCACCAGCGTGTCGAGAGGGCGGCCCTCTTGGTAGTGGGTCAGTTTGAATCGGGCCGGGGTTGACCCCAGATGGCCCAGGATGTATTCATGGCGT
>JACZXM010000166.1:0-855 GCA_022571615.1 Acidobacteriota bacterium
CGATGTGGTACCCAGCGTCACCCTGGCCGCCAGCGTGGCGGACGGCGAACCGCTGCAAATCCAGTACCGGTGGGAGCCGGCGGCAGAGTTCGAACCGCCGGCGGAGGATTATCAGGTCTTTGTGCACTTGCTCGATGCGGACGGACGAATCCTGTTGCAGGACGATCACTTCCCGCCCCAGCCTACGAGCCAGTGGCGTGCCGGCCAGGTCGAAGAGTACAGCCGGTGGCTGTACGCGCCGCGCCTGGAGGTCGAACAGGTGAGCGTGGTGGTGGGGCTGTACGAGGCCGGCGAAGGGAGTCGGGCGCTGGTGCGGGCCGGTGGTGACTGGGTCGATGCGGCCACCGTGCACGAGCTGCAGGTTCGGGTCGGGGACATGACCGGCGAGCCGGTGCGGATGGATGGCTGGCACAGTCCCGAGCGGATCGACGAATCGCTGCTCGGACAATGGCGCTGGAGCGAAGGTCTCGCGCACGTGGTGTTCACCAACCCCAGGGGCGACGGGATCTTACACCTGCGGGCGCACGCCCCCTACGACGAGGTCGGAGCGCAGACGCTGGTGCTGAGGGTGGGCGAGCAGGAGATCTGGCGCACCGAGTCGACCGCGGCGGATCCGTTTCTGGAGCGGATCGAGGTGCCGGCTGATCTGATGGGCGACGATAAGGAATGGGTCGAGGTCACGCTGGAGGTCACACCGGTGCTGGTGCCCCGCGAGCTGACCCCCGACGAACTCATCTCATACGTGGACGCGAACTGGCCTGCGGTTGCATCGAAACCAAGGACTGCCGGCGATGGAACCACGATCAGGACTGAAGATCTCCATTTGACGAAAGGACCGCCCAAGCGGGAATCAAT
>JACZXM010000166.1:865-6745 GCA_022571615.1 Acidobacteriota bacterium
TTCTTTATCTGCTCTTACTGCTCTAGGCGTTTTCTCTCCTGTAAATATATCTTTTTCACCTATAAACTGTTCTGTCTCTTCTAATCTTAAAGGCTTCCTTGCTTGAGGTCTAGGTATTCCTGCTGTATCTGTCACCCGCCTGAAATCGGGTGGCCACGGCCGTCACAAGGGGGTAGGGGAGCACGATGGGCAAACGGGAAATAGACAAGGCGAAGGCGGCAGAGCTGGCGATCGCGCAGATCGAGCGTCAATTCGGCAAGGGCGCGATCATGCGTCTGGGCTCGAAGGAACATATCGACGTGCCGAGCATCTCGACCGGGTCGATCGGGCTCGATGTGGCGATCGGCGTGGGTGGCGTGCCGCGCGGCCGGGTGATCGAGATCTACGGCCCGGAGTCCTCCGGCAAGACGACCCTGGCAATGCACATCGTCGCCAACGCCCAGAAGACAGGCGGCCTGGCAGCGTTCATCGATGCCGAGCACGCCATCGATCCGGAGTACTGCAAGAACCTGGGTGTGAACATCGACGATTTGCTGGTCTCACAGCCCGACAACGGCGAGCAGGCGCTCGAGATCTGCGAGACATTGGTCCGCTCCGGAGCCCTCGACATCGTCGTTATCGACTCGGTGGCAGCGTTGGTGCCGCGGGCCGAGATCGAAGGCGAGATGGGCGACATGCAGCCCGGGCTTCAGGCCCGGCTGATGTCCAAGGCGATGCGCAAGCTCACCCATGTGGTCTCCAAGTCGCTGACCACGCTGCTGTTCATCAACCAGGTACGCGAGAAGATCGGGGTGATGTTCGGCAATCCCGAGACCACTCCGGGAGGCCGAGCGCTGAAGTTCTACGCCTCGGTGCGCATGGATATCCGCCGCATCGGCTCGATCAAGGACGGCGACCAGATCATCGGCAACCGCACCCGCGTGAGGGTGGTCAAGAACAAGGTAGCGTCACCGTTCAAGATGGCCGAGTTCGATATCGTCTACGGGTGGGGAATCTCGCGCGAGGGCGAGCTCATCGACCTGGGGGTGGAGAACGACATGGTCCAGAAGTCCGGTTCCTGGTACTCGTACGGTGACCAGCGCATCGGCCAGGGGCGCGAGAACGCCAAGCGCTTCCTGCGCGAGAACCCCGAAGCGGCGGCCGATATCGACCGGCGCCTGCGCGAGGCGTTCGGCATCATCTCGCCGCGGCCGAAGGCGGACGAGCAGGTTGCCGCCACGCCGACGCCGCCTCCTGCTGCCGAGACTCGATCGGCCGAGACCGCCTGAGGCAGCCACTCCGGAGCTACTCCGGCCGGTTCTTTTCGAAGCTCGCCGGGTTGCCGAAGATCCGGCGGAAGCACCAGAAGGTGAGCCCGAAGATAAACGCCCAGGCGACGGAGAGGAAGATCCAACCGGCCACGGTCATGCCTACTTCCATTTCTACGTTCTCCCTCTAGGCGTCCGTTGCGCCCGGACCGTTGGTGCGGTTGCGCCAGGCGTAGGCCACCGCGGCGCACAGTGCGATGAAGATCCCGATCATCATCAGCCGAGCCGCCCGAACGTAGGGAATGTAGTCCGGATTCACTCCCTCGTAGCGCAATACCGGCGGCAGGATCGAGAACACCCAGCTGCCGAGGATGACCAGCAGCATGGTCGGCGTCACGTACTTGATGATCGTGCGGAAGATGCGCGGCACCTTCATATCGGCACCCCGCGTGAGCTCCTCCCAGCCCCGGTCAATACCGAACACCCAGGCGAACAGGATGATCTCGATGGTGGCGAAAACCACCAGGCCGAAGGTGCCGGCCCAGAAGTCGAACTCACTGAGAAACCCCTGCTGATTGTAGAAGATCACCGGCTGGCAGCCCACAAACACCAGAGCGCCCAGCGTCAGGGCGGCCTTGTTTCTGCTCATGTGGAGCTCTTCCTGCAAGAACGCCATGATCGGCTGGCCGATCGCCAGCGATGATGTAATGCCGGCGAGAAACAACAGCGCAAACCACATCGCGCCGAAGAATTGCCCGCCAGGAATCTGCTGGAACAGCGACGGCATCACGGCGAAGGCAAGATCGAACGAGCTCTGCGCCAGCTCCTGGGTCCGTTCGATGCCGAAGAACGCCACCGCTGCAGGGATGGCCAGCGTGCCGCCGAGCACCACCTCGGCGAACTCGTTCACCGAACCGGTGGCCAGGCCGGTGAGCGCGATGTCGTCGTTCTCGCGCAGATAGCTGGCATAGCATTGGATCGATCCGAACCCGAGACTGAGGGTGAAGAACACCTGCCCCGCGGCGGCCAGCCATACGCCGGGGTCGGTGAGGGCTTCGGGCACCGGATTCCACACGAATCCCATGCCGGCAGCGATGCTCGCCTCCGGAATCGAGGGGTCCGGCGTGCCCAGCGTCAGCACCCGGATGACCAGCACGATGGCAAACAGGAACAGGGTCGGCATGGCGATCTTGGCCATCACCTCGATGCCCCCCGACACGCCCTTGGACAGGATCCAGATGTTGCACGCCAAGGTGATGATGAACAGGATGTATGCCGGCCAGATGGACGAGAAGTAGCTGATCCCGGCGTTGGCGATCTCGGGGTTCGCCATATCGATGGGGATGCCCTGGTAGCTGTGCAGGAACGCCTGCATGGGCGCGAACTCGGTGGCCCCCCAGTAGCCGCCGGTGGCGGTGAAGATCGCGTACCCGAGCGACCAGGACTCGATGTAGGTGTAGTAGATCATCACGATCATGGGCATGAAGAGCCCGAGCACACCGACGTACTTGGCGGCCGGATGATCCCAGATCCGCTCCATCATCCCCGGTGTGGAGGAGTGACCGTACTTGCCACCGTGCCGGCCGATCGACCATTCCACCCACATCAGCGGGATGCCGAGCAGCAGGAAGCAGATGAAGTAGGGGATCATGAAGGCGCCACCGCCGTTCTGGGCCGCCTGCACGGGGAAGCGCAGGAAGTTACCGAGCCCAACGGCGTTACCGGACATGGCCAGGATCAGACCGACCCTGGTGCCCCAGCGTTCTTTCTCACCCATTCAGTCTCTCCGATCCTCGGGGGGACCCCGTTCCACACATGCCACAGCAGCTTCTTGGACCCTGAACCGCCGGGTACTATATCAAAAACGGCTGTTTGACTGGTCCGAGGGATCGGGCTATAAGTCCGGGGTCTGCACGGGGGTGCGCGTGTTCCGGCTCCAGATTCCGGAACCCCTTCTGTGCACGCCCGAGAGTCTTTGCGGTGGGCTCGTAGCTCAGTCGGTAGAGCGAGGGCCTGAAAAGCCCTGCGTCGGTGGTTCAATTCCGCCCGAGCCCACCATTAATTCCTTGCCGCGCGGGAGACTTGCGCGCGGGGCTGGGGCCGCCGGATTGGTGACGGGGCGCAGCAGGGAGGGCGCTGGACGGGCCCTTCATCAACGACTATCGGAAGCTATGGCTTCATGTTCGCTCGCTCCCCGCTATCCGAGTCTCCATCCTCCGAGGATCGGCTGTGGTTTCTTCAGGAGTCGTTTCCACCCACTCGACGAGCGGCGTCTGGGTGACCGGCCGCCTTTGGCTCGGTGGAAGCCGGAGCGGGGTCTCGGCCCCGACTGAGTTTCGATGCCCTCAGTGAATCACCCTGGGAGGTGACGGTGGTCGTGGTGGCTGCCGCTCCCGGCGGCCGCTGCGGTACGCCTCCTCCGGTAGGTCGCCTATCTCCAGTCCTTCGCGCATGCCACGGCGTATACCGATGCGGTAGCCGGCAACGCCCGCCACGCCCGCGACAAGGACGAGCAGGCCGCCGGCCAGCAACTGGCCTAGGGTGTCGGTCATGGGGCGCTCCTCATCATGCGGGCGACGATCAGGCAGCCGTCGACTCGCCGGTCTGGACCTTTCGTCGGGTCCGAGGCTTCGCCTTTCGCGAGGTCGTCCGGGCCTTCGCCTTTTGCGTTGCCTGCTCTGGGTTGGCGAGGCGATCGATCAAGATGTCGCCATCCGGGTAGTGGGCTACAAGTTGAAGCTCGCCCCCAGACGCTTGGATGAATCGGCCCAGGGTCGAGAGCAGCAAGTCAGCTCGGCTCTCGAGCTCCGACACCGACGCCTGCGAGATCCCGAGGGTCTCGGCGAGCTGCTGTTGGGTTAGCTCGCGAGCCTTCCGCAGCTCGCCCAGCTTAAGCGAAGCGATGAACTTGTGGGCGCGCTGTTCGGAAGCCGCCTGTCGGTCGGCGCTGATGTTGTGTTTCTCTAAGAACTCTTGCCAGCTCTTACTCACCACTTGCTCTCCTGCAGATGCTGGTCGAACAGGTCGTCGGCCTGCGCGATCATCTGCTTGTACCAACGTTTCTGGCCTTTGCCTCTCTTGGAGCCCGCGCACAGAACGATCGCCGTTCGTTTCGGATCGAACGCAAAGAAGGCTCGAATCGATTTGTACCCCACGCGAAGCTCTTTCATGTTCGAGTGACGTGACCCGTACACCGTGTCGACGGTCGGCCTCCCGAGCGAGGGTCCTCTCAGACGCAATACATTCAGCCGGTCCAACACAGCATCCTGAGTCGTCTCATCAAGATCACCAAACCAGCTATCGAAAGCATCGGTAGTGATGATCTGCCACTCAGTCATGGGTCAAAGTATAGGCTGAACGCTATATAGGGTCAATGCTATACAGGACGATCGGCGCCGGTCCGGGTTCCCTCGGTAGCTGCCCGCCAAACTCGGGAGAGGAACCTCGATTACCTGCGCACTGGCCGACCCTGAGTTCGAGCGCGCGCTGTTCGAATGCCTCGACAGCGAGGGAAGGCTGTTCAAGGGTCCGTATCTCGACATCAAATTGGCATTCGGCAACCAGGTTGCGTGTCCATGCCTCGAGGCCTCGCGGAGCAGCTCTTGCTCGGTCAGCATCAGGCGCCCTCTTCCCAGGTGCTCTCGCGCACGCGCTCGGGAACCACCAGGTTCCAGCCGGTTCGGCAGGCCAGGCCGGCTTGTGTGGTCTTCTACTCGACCTCGCGCGACGATCTCGAGGCTTGGTCGCAGATCGCGGGCTGTGCTTTGGCGGACGTCGAACCGGAATTGATGGTGATGGGCAACCAGGACCAGCGCCTGACGGCCCGGTTTCTCCCATACGGGGGCACGTTGTTCGTGAACTCCTATCACACTGGATACAGGGGCCTTACGAAGCAATACTTCCGTGCGGTCGGGAACCGGATCCGGGCGTGCGTAGGTCTTCGTGGTGGCCGGCCTTAGGGACGGGCCAGTTGACTCTCTTCTTTGCTCCCCTACGCACGCCTCGAGTCCAGCCGACGTGATTCCAACGTGATGCCATCAGACAGGAAGAGGGGGCCAGTGAACGACAGTGACAGTGGTGAGGGTCGGGTCATGATCGCTACGAGACAGATCCCGTACGACACCGAAGAGCGAGTCCGATGGCGCTCCTCCGATGATCGCGAACGTCATCTTGTTCGAGAGGAAATGCGCCGGGTTGTTGGCGACCTGCACCGCCGAACCAGTACCTACGATCAGCGCCACAACTATCACGAATTCAACGCCGCCCGGTACTTGATTCGCGATTGTCATTATCCGCGCGGATCGGTTGTCTACGAGAACTTCCGCCTGAACGCAGAGGTTACCGGCGAGTACCTGACTCGCGGAACGGATTTGATCAAACAAGCATTCACGCCGCGGTTCTTCGAACTTCACCGTCGCTTCGTGAGACTCAACGAACAGGCGAAACTCAACGCTCATGTAGATCTGTTCGCGATCGACATGCGACCGGACGAATCGCGCTGCGGCTTCTTTGAGGTAAAGAACGACGAAGGCGATGATGAGATCTCGCGACACCAGGAACTGCTGCTCGCGTTCGTTGCCCACGTTTGTGCCGTTGTCCCTGACGAGGTTCTAAAAGCTAGGACGCCAAGGTG